>JAYELL010000113.1:43044-61187 GCA_034717495.1 Chloroflexota bacterium
GAAGGCCTTTGTCCCGAACTGCATCCCCTCTTGGAGCGGGTCAAATTCCTGGCCATCTTCAGTTCGAATCTGGATGAGTTCTTCATGATTCGCGTCTCCGGCCTGAAGCATCAGGTGTCAGCTGGCACGGTGGAGCTACCGCCCGATGGCAAGACGCCGTCGGAGCAGCTGGCTGCCATTCGGGAGCGGCTGTTACCGATGCTCGATCAGGCTACTACCTGTTGGCGAAGCGACTTGAAACCGAAACTCGAGCAGGAGGGAATCTACATTCGCAGCTACGAAGACCTGTCGGAGGCTGAGCAGCGCTGGCTCACCGATTATTTCCTGCGCGAGGTCTTTCCGGTGTTGACTCCCCTGGTCTTTGACCCGGGACATCCCTTCCCTCATATCTCCAATTTGAGCTTGAACCTGACGGTTGCGCTGCGGGATCCCGATCACGGGATCATGCATTTTGGCCGTGTCAAGGTGCCTGCTATGCTGCCCCGCCTTATTGAACTTCCTCGAAACCTGGACCAGGATCCAGAGATTCTGGTGGCGGATGATGCCGATCATTCCTCCAGCAATGGCAAGGGACCGGGGTCGCAGACTTCGGAACACCATGCCCGCCAGGACTTTGTCTGGCTTGAAGAGGTTGTCGCAGCCAACCTTTCCTATCTCTACCCCGGGGTAGATGTGGTCGAAGCCTATGCCTTCAGAGTGACCCGCAACGCCGACATGGAAATCCAGGAGGATGAGGCAGATGATTTGTTGCGCACCATAGAACGCAGCATCCGGCAGCGGCGCTTTGGCCCGGTGGTCCGCCTGGAGATCGATCAGTCGATGCCGCGGGATATGAGGGATCTACTCATGCAGAATCTTGCGGTCGACGCCCACGACGTGTACGAGTCGTCCGAGCCATTGGGAATGGTTAGCCTGATGCGGCTGATGGAAATCGACCGCTATGATCTCAAGGACCGACCCTTTGTGCCGCACGAACCAGCGGTATTCTCCGGAGGGGACAGCATCTTTTCGATCATTCGGCGCGGCGATATTTTGCTGCATCATCCCTACGATTCCTTCTCCCATGTGGTGGATTTTATCACGGCCGCGGCTGATGACCCCAATGTATTGGCTATCAAGCAGACGCTCTACCGGGTGGGCAGCAATTCGCCTGTCGTTAAAGCTTTGATGCAGGCCCGGGAGAACGGCAAACAGGTGACGGTGCTGGTCGAACTCAAGGCCCGCTTCGACGAGGAAAACAACATAGTCTGGGCCAAGGCCCTGGAGCGTGCTGGTGTTCACGTGGTCTACGGGTTGCTGGGGCTTAAGACCCACTGCAAGATCGCTCTGGTCGTGCGGCGGGAACCTGGTGGCATTCGCCGTTACGTTCATATGGGCACTGGCAACTATAACGCATCGACGGCGCGGGTCTATACCGACCTGGGAATGTTCACCTGCAACCCCGATATCGGCGCCGACGCCTCGGAATTATTCAACTTCCTGACGGGATACTCCAAACAACGACGCTTTCGGGAGCTGCTGGTGGCGCCGGTTTCATTGCGCGATGGCATGGCTGACCTGATTCGCCGGGAGATCGAACATCAGAAGCACGGCCAGGATGGGCACATCATCTTCAAGATGAACGCGCTGACCGATCCTTACATCATCAGTCTTCTCTATGAGGCGAGCCAGGCGGGTGTCGAAATTGACATGATCGTGCGCGGAATCTGCTGCCTGCGACCGGGCGTGCCTGGGATCAGCGAGAATATCCGGGTGACCAGCATTGTAGGCCGCTTTCTGGAGCACACGCGCATCTATTATTTCCGCAACGGCGGCGACGAGACCATTTACCTGGGCAGCGCTGACCTGATGGAGCGCAACCTGGATCGCCGGGTGGAAACCCTCTTCCCCATCATGGATCCTGATATGCGCAAGCACATCCGGGAGGACATCCTGTCGGTTTACCAGGCGGACAACGTCAAGGCAAGGGTTTTGCAGGCCAGGGGACAGTACCGATGGCTGACGCCCAACGGCGATACTCCTTTTGATAGCCAGAAGTGGCTACTGGAAAACCGCGATAAGGTAGGATAGGACCTGCTGTGACAGACCTTCTTTTCCAAACAGACAGTTATCTGCGGGAGTTCGATGCTACAGTGGTGGCTGCGAACGAGGCTGCACATGTTGTGGTTCTCGATCGCACCGCTTTCTATCCCGGCGGGGGTGGCCAGCCCAATGACACCGGCACGCTGGCGGCGGCGGGTGTGGTGATGCCGGTTTCCAGAGTCAAACGAGCCGGTGGGGAAATCCGCCATTGCTTGGCCGGGGAGGCCGATTTGCCCGCGGTGGGGACCGCTATCAGGGGCCAGCTGGATTGGCAGCGGCGCTATTTATTGATGCGCACGCACACGGCTCTGCATATCCTTTGTGGCGTTGTGTGGCGCGATCACGGGGCCCAGGTCACTGGCGGCAACATGGAACCAGGCAAGGGGCGCATGGACTTCGAGTTCGAGACCTTGCGCAAGGAACTGGTGGAAGAGATCGAAGCCAGCTGCAACGCCGAGGTTACCGCGGCCCGTGATGTGCGCGTGGCGATCCTGCCTCGAGAACAGGCTTTTTCGATTCCCGACCTGATTCGCACCAAGATCAATTTATTGCCACCGGCGATCCAGGAGGTCCGTATTGTGGAATTGGTGGGGTTAGACCTTCAGGCCGACGGCGGTACTCATGTGGCCAACACCAACGAGGTCGGCCGTATCCGCATTTCGGACTACAAGTCCAAGGGCGCTATCAATAAGCGTATTTACATAACGATTGAATAAGACGTCCGCTCCGCCGACTTTTCCACCACTTTCCATACACTACCACAAAGCCTGTTTCCTTCCAGATACTGGAAAAATGAAGTAAAACGACAGGAAGCATGAGATGACACCATCCGGAGACCATGAGCCTCAAGAGACGCCGCGGCATACCTTCACCGAACGCATTTTATCCACCGAGAGCCAGGTTAGCCGCTTCGACCGCTGGATCGAGTTCTTGTCGGCCGCGGTCCTGGCCCTGGCGACGATAGCCACAGCCTGGTCAGCTTATCAATCGACATTGTGGGGCGGCGACGAGGCAGCTGCGCGCGCCGCATCGGGCGCGGCAATCATCAAGTCGGCCCAATATGCAGGCGCAGCTGTGCAAATCCGTAGTTTCCAGGCCACCCTTTTCGTGGAATGGGCATCAGCCATCAGCCAGGACAACAGCGAGCTGGAGGACTTTCTCTTCCAACGATTTCCGCCAGCGCTGAAGACGGCCACCGATGCCTGGATAGCGACGGAGCCGCTCGAGAACCCGGACGCTCCCTCGTCCCCCTTCGTCATGCCCGAATACCAGTTGGAGGAGAACGCACTGGCGGCGCAATGGAACGCTGAGGCGGCGGTCAAGCTTGAACAAGCCAATGTGGCCGACGAGGTCTCCGACCGCTATGTGCTGCTGACGGTGCTGTTTGCCTCGGTGCTCTTCTTCGGTGGCGTCGCAGGGAAGTTCCAGTCGCAGATCATCGATCTGGCGATGTTAATCTTTGCCATCATCATCTTCGTCGTTGGCCTGGCCAACGTGGTGACGTTTCCCATTCAATAGCGAGAGCAGGGCCGAGAGCTTGGACTACGATTTCGAATGATTTCAGAAGGATGGCAAGGGAGCAATGGGTTGGCAAACATGGCTATAAAGGCAGTACTGTTCGACGTCGGCGGTGTGCTTGTCGGCATAAATGGCTTGTGGGAGCAAGCCTGCCAGGTATTTCAGGTTCAGGACAGGGATGTTTTCTGGCAGTTGTTCAATTCGGCTGCCTTGCCTGCCTGCCGCGGGGAGGAAAGCGTAGCTGATTGCTGGCGTGGCCTTGCCCGACAGCTCGAGATTACGGTCCCAGAGAGCGTTCTGCAATCGCTGTGGGTCGACGATTTCATTGACAGCGTTGAGGTCAGCCAGGAGGTGGTGGAGATCGCTCAGGCGCTTTCACCCAGATACCAGATCGGGATCATTTCCAACTCGATGCCGCAACACTCAAGGATTCTACGCGAGATGGGACTCTACAGAGGCTTCGATCCGGTCCTATTGTCCGATGAGGTGGGCATTACAAAAGATGATCCCCGCATCTTCGATATTGCGCTGGAAAAACTTGGAACCCAGGCTGGCGAGACGGTCTTCATCGACGATGTGGAGAGGTTTGCCGCCACTGCATCCGGACGAGGCATTCATGCGCTGCTGTTTCGCTCGCCCGACATACTGCGGCGCGAGCTTGAGGACCTTGGGCTGAGGTTGCAGTAAATGCCAGACCCAATTCCGAGGATGTTGCAAAAAGGGTTGACAACTGGCGCAATCTATGATAGATTTGTGTTTACAATTGAAAGCCAAAGGCTATGATGGAGACGAGTAGGCAGGTCGTTGCCTGGACAGCGAGCCCGGGATGGTGTAAGCCGGGCCAGCCAATCCCGCCGAAAATCCCTCCGGAGCCGTGCTCTGAACGGTTCGATAAACTTACTAGACAGCACCGGGTTCGTGGCCCGTTATCCGTCACGGGGATGTGATGGCATCCCACCGAGTGGGCAGTCTCCTGGAAACAGGTTCCGCTGCCAACCGGGGTGGTACCGCGGGAACTTCGGCTCTCGTCCTCGATCATGGACGAGGGCATTTTCTTTTCTTTACCGATTCTATCGAGGCACTCATGACCTTCCAACCTGTAGTAACCAGGCCAAAGTTCGTCCAGCAAGAGCACGATGTGCTCACGTTCTGGCAGGAAACCGATGCGTTTACCAAGCTCTGGCAGATGAATCAGGGCAATCCCCACTGGTCCTTCATCGACGGGCCTATCACTGCCAACGGGCCCATGGGAGTGCACCATGCCTGGGGCCGTACCTACAAGGACCTCTACCAGCGCTTCAAGGCCATGCAGGGTTTCGACCAGCGCTTTCAGAATGGCTTCGACTGCCAGGGCCTATGGGTTGAGGTTTTGGTGGAGCGCGAATTGGGATTCACCTCCAAGCGCGATATCGAGCAGTACGGCCTGGCCGATTTTGTCAACATCTGCAAGCAGCGGGTGCTGGGCTTTGCCGCCATGCAGACCGAGCAGTCGATCCGCCTTGGCTATTGGGTCGACTGGAATGATCCGGACCAGCTGCGTTTGCTGCAGGACAAGTTGGAGCAGGATCCTAACCAGGTCCTGGCGCTCGACGGACCCCAGGGTCCAGTGACCGGCACGGCCGAGCAGTTGGTGGGCCAGCTGGGATTGCCTCAACTGGGTGGGTCCTATTTCACCTTTTCTGATGAGAACAACTACCAGATCTGGGGCTTCATCAAGAAGTGCTGGGAAAAGGGCTGGCTCTATGAGGGCACCGATGTCATGCCATGGTGTGCTCGCTGCGGCACTGGCATCAGCCAGCACGAGATCGTTACCGACGGTTACGAGGTTCTCACCCACAGATCGATCACCCTTCGTTTCCCGCTGCTGGACGGCGAGGGCAATCGGCGAGTTGATTCCGAGACCGGTCTCTCCGAGGCGCTGTTGGTCTGGACGACGACCCCCTGGACTCTGACCAGCAACGTGGCGGCTGCGGTCGGCCCCAACCTGGATTACGTCAAGGTTCAGCAGGGAGATTGGGTCTATTACCTGGCCAAGGGAGCGTTGAAGCGAGCCATGCAAGGCAAGCTGTCAGTCCTGGCAGAGCTCAAGGGCAACCAGATGCTGGGCTGGCTCTACAGTGGCCCATTTGACGAGTTGCCTGCGGTGGAAGGTGCCTTCATTGCCAAGGACTACAGCCATCGGGTTATCGGGTGGAAGGATGTGGGCGAGCAAGAGGGTACTGGAATCGTGCATATCGCGCCCGGTTGCGGCGCCGAGGATTTTGCCCTCAGCAAGGAGTTGGAGCTGCCTGTAGTGGCCCCTCTGACCGAAGATGGAATCTATATCGATGGTTTTGACTGGCTCACCGGTTTACAGGTCCAGGATGTGGCCTCGCCAATCTTCGAGGACCTGGAGGAGAAGGGACTGCTCTACCGGCTGGAGGATTATGAGCACCGCTATCCGGTATGCTGGCGCTGCAAGACCGAGTTGATCTTCCGACTGGTGGATGAATGGTTTATCGACATGGGCGAACTGTACGATAAGCCCCGCCCGGAGGTGACACCGGAGGAGGTCGATCGCAGCCTGCGCTATCAGATCATGGAAGTGGTCGATCAGATCCGCTGGATTCCCTCATTTGGCTATGAGCGCGAGTTGGACTGGTTGCGCAACATGCATGACTGGATGATCAGTAAGAAGCGTTACTGGGGCCTGGCGCTACCCATCTGGGTATGCGAGGATGAGTCCTGCGGTCATTTCCACGTAGTCGGCTCCGAGCATGAGCTGGAAGAACTCGCGACTGCAGGATGGGATCAGTTCGAGGGGCACACACCCCACCGGCCCTATGTCGACGCGGTTACCATCGCCTGTCCTGAATGCGGCGGGGTAGCGCGTCGAATCGCCGATGTGGGCAACCCCTGGCTCGACGCCGGAATCGTGCCCTACAGCACCCTGGGCTACCGGGACAATCCCGAATACTGGCAGAGGTGGTTTCCCGCCGATTGGATATCGGAGAGTTTCCCGGGCCAGTTTCGCAACTGGTTCTACAGCTTGCTTGCCATGAGCACGGTGCTGGAGCGGACTCCGCCCTTCCTCAATATCTTCAGCTATGCGACGCTGCTGGCTGAAGATGGTCGCGCCATGCACAAGAGTTGGGGCAATGCCATCGACTTCCACGAGGGCGCCGAAAAGATGGGCGTGGATGTCATGCGCTGGATGTTCCTCGACCACAAGCCCGAGTCCAACCTGCTTTTCGGCTATGGCCGCGCCGATGAGACCCGTCGCCGTTTTCACATTCCACTCTGGAACGTCTACAGCTTTTTCGTCAGCTATGCCAATCTGACTCCCGACTGGAGTCCGGGTGACTGGACAACGTGGCGCGCTGCGGATGCCAACGGTGAACCTTCGCCCGATCAACTCATGGATCGTTGGGTCGTGGATCGACTTCAGCAGACGATCATGGCCGTAACCGACAGTCTGAACAACTACGACGCCGAAGGCGCGACCCGGGCCAGTGAACATTTCCTGGACGATCTCAGCAATTGGTACGTGCGGCGCAGCCGGCGGCGTTTCTGGGAGGGTGACCATGCGGCTCTCGACACCCTTTATTACGTGCTGGTGACCTTCTCCCGGATGCTGGCGCCCATGACTCCCTTTTTCACCGAGACAATGTACCAGAATCTGGTGCGGGAAGCTCATGGCGATGCGCCCGAGAGTGTGCACCATAGCAGTTGGCCGGAAGTGGGCGTTACTCCGGTGGACGAACAGTTGGTGGCCGATATGGATATGGCCCGCGCTGTGGTCAGCCTGGGCCATGCTGGTCGGGTGGCCGCCAATATCAAGGTGCGTCAGCCGCTGGCGGGCATCAAGGTGGTGGCTGCCGGTAAGGCAGGCAGCCTGAGTCGCTTCTCCCAAGTGATTGCCGAGGAGCTGAACGTCAAGGCAGTCGATCTGGCTGAAGGGGAGGCGGAGCTGGTCACCTATCGAATTCTGCCGCTAAACAAGGTGCTGGGTCCACGCTTCGGTCGGCAGTTCCCGGCTGTGCGCCAGGCGCTGGAGGCGTTGGATCCCTACGCAGTTGCTGCTGCGGTGGCAAACGGTGAACCTGTTCGCATCACGCTGGACGGCGGCCCGGTTGATCTCAGCGCGGATGAGGTGTTGGTTCAGGCGCAGCCGAAACCTGGCTTTGAGGTGAACAACGATGTGCAACGGGGCGTAGTCGTGGCGCTTGATACGACCCTCACCGATGATCTGAAGGCGGAAGGGTTGGCCCGGGAAGTGGTGCGCCGCATCCAGCAGATGCGCAAGGATGCCGATTTTGAACTGAGCGACCGCGTTCACACTACTTACCAGACCGACGATGAGGGCCTGGCCGGGGCCATCACAGGATACGAGGATTACATCAAACAGGAAACCTTGAGCTTGACCCTGGCAACGGCGGCGCCTCCAGCCGGGGCGCATGTGGTAACTGTGGCCGTGAACGATACAGAGGTTACTCTGGGTGTGTTCCTGGCCGGCGAGCAGTAGGAGGGATTCTGCTGCCTACGATTACCCAACGGCCATCCTTCGATTCCGGAATGACCTGGCGTGCCACCGTGAAACGGCGTCCGGTTGGCTTGCCGATTTTGGTTTTCGCGCTACAATGTCAGGTGTGAACCGTTTTCGACATGTCATTGGCAGCTTGCAGAAATTATCTTTCAAATGCAACTTTGGTGGCGCTCATCAGTATCACAGGGTTGCCACGGCTATCATTCGACTCCAATGACGTGAGGTAGGCCGTATGACCAAAGACGACAAACGGTTACGAGGAAAGCTTGAGGTTGAACGCCGAGAGCTGATGGATTCCATTGGCCACTACGAGATAGTGGCTCGCAACAAAAAACCTGGCCTGGGCAACCACATGGCAGATGATGGCACCGAGGCCTTTGATCAGGCGGCTAGCCTGGCTCTCTATCGCAACGAAAATACACTGCTGTCACAAGTAGAAGCTGCGTTGGATCGAATGGACAAAGGTACTTATGGCGTCTGCGAGCGTTGTGGTGAAGAGATCGACTTCGCGCGCTTGAAGGCGATACCCTACTGCACCCTCTGTATTCGCTGCCAGCATCATGTGGAAGAACTGCCCAGGGGAAACGGCAACAAACGTTAGGAATGCGAAAAGGAAACCTGTCAGGTTGGCTGGTTATTCTGGGCACAGCCACGATTGTGGTGGTCCTGGACCAGCTCACGAAACGCTGGATTGAGGGCAACCTTGCAATCGGTGAGTCCCTGGCGCCATTTCCGGAGCTGGCGAATTTTTTCACCATCAGCCATTTCACCAATACGGGTGCCGCATTTGGCCTTTTCCGTGGCCAGAGCATTCTTTTGGCGATCATCCCCGTGGTCGTCGTGGTTGCGATTGTCGTCTACATCCGGCAGCTCCCAATGAACAATATCCTGATTCAGTTCAGTCTGGGACTCCAGCTCGGCGGTGCCATCGGCAACAACCTCTTTGATCGCATCCGTTTGGGGCACGTGACCGACTTCATCTACTTCCACTTCTGGCCTGCTTTCAACATCGCCGACATCGCTATTGTCAGTGGCACGATTCTGTTGGCGCTTGTTTTGCTTACAATGCCAGAGGAATCGGATGAGACCGATGTGGTGGAAGGCGAAGCGGGCGAGCAGCGGGCTTAGCCCGCGTTTTGATTGCAAAGTAGCGCTATTCGGGAAGTCAGGCGGTGGCCTGGCTTTCTTATATTCCTGGTTCCCTGTATGGCTGGCGACGAACAGCAACTTGAACTGAATGTCGAAATCGGCGGCGAGCGGATTGATCGGTTTCTGGCGGACCGGTTAGCCGATGTATCGCGGGCTGAGATTCAACGCTGGATCAAAGCGGGCAAAGCCACTGTCAACGGCCGGTCAGTGAAGGCGAGCTACAAATTGTCGGCGGGTGAGGCGGTCAGTCTTCAGCGGCCACCGGTCAGGTCTCAGGCCGTTCAACCTGAGGCGATTCCTCTGGCGATTGTCTACGAGGATGATGATCTGGTGGTGGTGGACAAGCCGGCCGGCTTGGTGGTGCACCCGGCGCCAGGCCATTCGGGTGGCACCCTGGTCAACGGCTTGCTGGCACGCTATCCGGGGCTCGGTGGTGAGGCAGGCCCAGAACGGGCAGGAATCGTTCACAGACTGGATCGGGATACATCGGGCCTGATCGTTGTCGCCAGGACCCCTGAGGCGCTCCAGGCGCTCCAGTCGCAGTTCAGGGCGCGGACGGTGCAGAAATCCTACCTGGCGCTGGCAGAGGGGATTGTGGCGGTGCCCGAAGGGCGCGTCGAGGCGCCGGTTGGCCGCGATCCGGTGCGCCGAAAACGGATGGCAGTGGTCTCAGAAAAACAGGGTGGCCGGGCGGCATTGACAACATTTCAGGTGTTGGGCCTGTTCCAACCCCGGATCAGCCCGTTCCGGGTCGAGATGAGTCTTCTCGAGCTTGGCCTTCACACGGGCCGGACCCACCAGATCCGCGTCCACCTGGCCTTCATCAAACACCCTGTTGTGGGGGATCGGGTGTATGGACGGCGTAAGCAGCGCATTCACTGCCCGCGGCAGTTTCTGCATGCGGCCCGGTTGCAGTTGGTGCATCCCACCACCGGCGAACGCCTGGCGTTCGAGTCCCCGTTGCCTGCGGACCTGGAGGGAGTGTTGGGGTCGTTGGCGGAGATTGGGTAGAAGTGAGTTTAGAGCTAAAGCCAGGGCTCGTCACGCTGATAGCGTGACCTGCAGTGCAAGCGATACTGGACTGAAAGAGTCAGAGGCCAGAGTGTCAGCGCTGGGTTTTGTACCCGTGTAGTCTGAAACTCTGAACCTCCGATACTCTGATACTCCGATACTCCGAACCTAGTAGGGCGTGGCCACCAGAGCGTTGAAGCGAAGAATCTCCTGCCCTGTGGCTGCGCGGATTATCAATTGTCCACCGTTCAACTCGTAGGTGTTAGCCGACTGGAGCGCCTCAAGATAGATTCGCTCCTGTTCCATAGTGTCGTGTCCGCAGGCCATCTGGGTGCTCACCAGGGGGCCCACCGAGATGCGATTGCCGCTGACACTGTACGAACCGCTGTACTGGTTGCAACCGGAGTTACCGCTCAGACTGTTTTCGGCGAAACTTAGATTGATGGTCGTACCTGGGATCAATACCTGATTGACGAACATCGAGGAGAGGTCCCAGCTGGTATTGGCGAGTGGATTACTTGCTGTCACGTTGACGGTCACGTGCCGGAACTCGACAGATCCATTCTGCAACTGCACGCGCATTTCGTAAGTCGTTGGTGTGTTGGGGCATACCTGCTGGCTTCCCTCGCCGGTGACCGGATGGTCCTGGTAGTTGGCGCCCTGGGGATATACCCAAACCGCTTGCACGTTTGACACCCGCCAGCGAAGAGTCGTGCAGTCCCCCTGCGCGATCTCATAACTGTCTGCCCAGAAGGATATCTCCGGAGAGGGGGTCGCCGACGGCAATGGCGCCGGGGTTGGAGTCGCCGTGGGCGGCACTGGTGTCGAAGTTGCCGCTGGTACCGGGGTAGGCGGTGCCGCCAGAATGGGCACGTTTTCGCCGTTTTTCACTTCCACATGGGAAGCGGATACCCAGCCGATGCTGGTTGGCGACGATGGCATGAGCACTGCCCACCACTCGCCGTCGGCGCTGCGCCCAATGACTTCGCCCGTCGAGCCGGCAGGTGCCACGCCCAGGACCTGGTACTCGGTTCCCGGCCCGGTGCGCACGTTGACACCACCCGCTGCAGTCACCTCGGCGGTCGGAATCGTGGATGGCGGTGTGGGAATCTCGACGGGGGGCAGAGGTGGTGTCTCCACCGGTCCAAGCTTCTCGAAGAAGAGCGAACCGCCAGCGGCCGGTCGAACCAGTTCCATGGAGTGGCCGCCGGGATGAACACGGTAATCCTGGGCAGCCGCCAGCGTGTTTGTCAGGATGGCGCCGTTGGACTCGGGTCCACATTCGGCCAGAGTCGCCGGTCCCAGCTGGGTGCGCAGGCTGCCGCTGATTCCACCCGTGACCTCGTACGTGCCACTGCCTTTATTGCAGTCCGCCTGGTAAGCAATGCGCCCATCGTCGAAATAACTGACGGTGAGCCCTTCGGGATTGGCGATTTCCTCGTATTCTCCGCCAGGCTCACTGTTGGTGCCGATGGCCTGCCACTCGTTGCCTGTAAGGCCGTTCTCAGTCATGCCATCGATCTCGAGGGAGGCCACAAGCGCGTCCAGCGTTTCCAGATCGGGCTCCCAGTCGGATGCTGCCAGTTCGTTGAGTGCTGCAGCGCTGTTTTCCAGATAGCCTTCGATGTCGCCGCTTACCTGATCCATTTCCTCCTGCGGAATTTCCCCGGCGGTATCCGGAAGGGCCGCGGTGGTCACCGGATAAAAGAAGCTGACCAGGTATTCACCATCGTTGGTGAAGCCCTGGTAGGCATAGCGCAGGCCCTGGTTGGTAACCGGATTGGGGCTTTGGGCCCAGCGACCGACGAAGCGGTAGCCGTTTTTGCTGGCGCTGGACTCGCTGGCGGTTGGCCGTCCCACCTGAACTGCCAGATCGTTGACGCCTGTGACCTCTTCGAAGGGCAATACAGGGAAGCCGAAGGTGGGCGCAGGTGAGGTCAGGACGATAACGCTCTTGTAGATCTGGCGCATGACCTGGGCTACGCTCATGTTGTCGGCATCGGCCCACAGTTTGATGTAGTTATCCACAGGAATGATGTACATGATCGGATCGCCGAACTGTTTGTCGGCAGGATCGGTCACGCCGAAATTGATCTGGATGTGTTCGGGCAGCCCCATTGGTCCGGGTGGCTGGCTTTGATCGTAAGGGGTTGCCGGCACGACGTTGGCCTGCCAGGAGTAAGGCAGACCATGGGTGTCCAGGAGGATGTCGGACGGGTCGAGTCCCACACTGAGGTCGATTTGGGAGAATCCCATCACGCCGGCGCTGTCCACCAATATGAGTTGGAGACTGTCATCCTGCATTCCGACCTGATTGACCTGGGATAACAGGGCCAGGAACTGCTGATCCAACGAGTCCTCGCCACAAAAGGCCATAGTCGAGGGACCCATTTCGATCAGCAGCGTGTTACCACGCGCAATGTAGGTGCCCTGAACCATGTTGCAGTCCGCCTTGATGCTGACGGTGTTGTCAGGAAAGAAGGTAATCGTGTAGTTTTCAGGATATGGCGTTGCCGACTGGCTGGACAGTTCTTTTGCAGTGAGGTCGGACCACTGCCACTCGATGTTGACAATGTCCTCTTTTGTCACCGGCCCGGTAGCTGCTACAGACTCGACGCGGGGCGCTGCCAGCGGTTCAGCGACCTGTTCAAACGCCGGTGCTTCGGCCGGTGCTTCGACGGGCTCAGCAGCCGGTGCCTGTTCCGGCAGGCTTTCGGGGATCGCAGTTGGCACTGGACTGACACAGGCCGCCAGCAGCCCTAACAGGGCCAGAGCGAGCAGTGTCAGAACGATTGATTGTTTCACGCTACGCCTCCTTGGAGTAATGGTGAGATTGCTGGATCGCGCCAGATTCTTGGGCGCGATCCCAGAGGATTTCCATGGTTTACACGGTACGAAAGGTAATGATGTTCAAGGGAATACTCAGGTCGCTCAGGTCTTCGGTACTTCGTGGCAGAGCCGGCAACGAGCTTCATAGGCCTCGGCTGCGCCGATTACGATGATTGGATCGTCGTAACGAGCCGGTTTTCCTCCGATCAAGCGCTGGGTTCTCGATGCCGGTGCCCCACACTTGACACAGATCGCGTGGAGTTTTTCAATCCGCTCGGCTTTTGCCATCAATGCCGGTATGGGGCCGAAGGGCTCGCCCCGGAAGTTCTGGTCCAGACCCGCAGCGATCACGCGAAGGCCGCGGTTGGCCAGATCATCACAAACTTGAATAATGCCGTCGTCAAAGAACTGGACCTCATCGACGGCAACCACTGTAGTGTCCGGCTGGAGATGGTCGAAGATGTCTGCCGAGTTGGCAACGGCCTCGCTATCCCAGGCAATCCCGTTGTGAGATGCCACGCGGGTAAGACCATAGCGATGGTCGATGGCCGGTTTAAACACCTGGATGTTCTGTCGGGCAATGGCCGCGCGCCGGATGCGCCGAATCAGTTCCTCGGTCTTGCCGCAGAACATGCTGCCACAGATTACCTCGATCCATCCGCCCTGGTGTTGCAGGTATGGCATGGTAGGGGACGCTCCTTGGTATGCAGGTAAGCAGGAACGATCGATGCGGAAAAGAATAAGGGGCAGAATGTGACTTCTGCCCCTATGGAGTGTCAAAGGTCGTTTACGTGCTCATTGAAGCGTTTCGCTGGCTGAACTGTCCCGTAGGAGCTATTACTGGCAATTGCCCTCTGTCATTAACAATTGACCACTGACCATTAGTTAGGCTTCTTCTTCGGCCTGCAATATTTCTTCAACGGCTGCAATGGCTTCTTCGGCCTGCAACTCTTCTTCAACGGCCGCAATGGCTTCTTCGGCGGCCTTGGTTGCAGCTTGCTCAACCTTGTCGGAGCTTTCGCCGCGCGCCCTGGCCTGCGCGGCCGCCTTGCGGCCCGCATCTTCGGCGGCCTGCTGAACGCGCACCTGGGCGGAGCGTGCTTCAGCAGCCTGCAGGCGGCGCATGAAGCGATCCACCTGACCGGCAGTGTCGACAATGCGCTGCTCACCGGTAAAGAATGGGTGGCATGCAGAGCAAACGTCGGTTCGAATGACCTTTTCGGTCGACCCAGTGACCCAGGTGTTGCCGCAGGCGCAAGTCACCGTGGCCTCAGGATAATACGTGGGATGAATACCTTCTTTCATGTTTTTCCTCAATCTCTAGACGGCAATCTCGGGATGGACGCTAATCTGTTGTTTATCCCGGCGCACGTACTCAAACTTCACGTAACCATCGTTCTTGGCGAAAATCGTGTGATCCCGACCCAGTCCGGCATTACTGCCTGGCAGAAATTTGGTACCACGCTGCCGTACCAGGATCGAACCAGCGGTGACGTATTGGCCGTCATACCGCTTGACACCCAGCCGCTTGGAATTGCTGTCGCGGCCGTTTCGTGTGCTGCCACCACCTTTTTTGTGTGCCATTTCTTTTCTCTCCTGTCAGCTACAGATCGATTGCATCGATGTAAAGTCGTGTCAACTGCTGCCGGTGGCCCTTTTTGCGGCGATAACGCTGTTTGGGGCGGAACTTGAAAACGATGACCTTGCGGCCTTTGTGCTGGGATTTCACCGTCGCCAGGACTTTGGCGCCTTCGACCACGGGCTGGCCGATAACGGCTTTCTCGCCATCGTGGACGAGCAAGATGTCATCCAGCTCAATCTGATCACCAACCTCTCCCGGAATCTTTTCGATCTCGAGGAAGTCGCCTGGGGCGACACGGTATTGTTTGCCACCCGTTCTAACTACTGCATACATGTTTTCTCTCCTTCCAGGTGCCGCGTCCGCTAATCGCGGTGCTTTGGGTGCGACACCGGCCAAGGACTGTGTTGGCTTGAACCTGAAGCGTAAACCTGTTTGACTCTTCGTCCGCGCCGGGGCAGACAAAACCAGGCCATGCGGTGCAGGCCTGGCGGCTAACATCAGAATTATACTGATAAGCGGGCGTGTGTCAAATTAGGTTGAAGGAGGGATAACGCCAGAACGACAGATGAAAAAGACCTTGAGAATGAGATCCTGCGCCAGCAATTGGACGTCATGCTGCGCAAGAATGATCAGGTGATCAGGCCCGGCCGGGAAGAAAAATGATTGCTGGCTGTGTTAGCCACGGCGTTGAAAAAGAGGCGTTGCCTGAGGACCGGTCAACTGGACGGCGTGATTCGTATCTTCAAGCCAGAGACTGTGATTGCTGGCATCGGCAACTTGTACGACGGAAGTGAACGCAGAAGTTTCCCCCCGCGCCTCTTTTCTCATATAATCTATGTATGACCACGACGCTGCTGCAAACCAAACTCTACATTCCGCAAATTCGCCCCGATCTTGTTTCTCGGTCCCTGTTGGTCGAGCGTTTGAACGTCGGCCTTGGTGGTAATCTCACCCTGGTCTCCGCTCCGGCCGGGTTCGGCAAGACGACATTGCTAAGCCAATGGGCTGAAAAGCAGGACCGATCAGTGGCCTGGGTGTCGCTTGACCGTGGTGACAATGACCCCATTCGTTTCTGGACCTATGTCATAGCAGCCATGCAGAGAGTGCGCCCCAACCTGGGGGAAACAGTTCTGTCGGCGCTCAGCGCTTCCCAACGTCAGGCCCCTCTGACCGAGGCGATGCTGACAGGGCTGATCAATGAAATCGCTGAGGTGGATGCCCAACCCTTTGTGCTCGTCCTGGATGATTATCACCTTATTGACAATCGTCAGGTTAACGACGATGTTGCTTTTTTGGTCGAGTTTTCGCCGTCAGGAATGCACGTAATTCTTTCCGGACGCGCCGATCCGCCTTGGCCGTTGGCGCGCATGCGTGCTCGTCGCCAGATGAATGAGTTGCGTAGCAAAGATATGCGCTTTACCCAAGAGGAAGCGACTGCATTTCTCAACGATGTGATGGGATTGGACCTGTCGGTTGAAGATATCGCAATTTTGGATTCGCAAACCGAGGGATGGATCGCCGGTTTGCAGATGGCTGCGCTGTCGATGCAGGGTCGAGAGGATGTCTCGGGTTTCATCAATGCGTTTTCTGGCAGCCATCGCTTCATATTGGATTATCTGGTGGAAGAGGTTCTCGAACGCTGTCCTGCCGGCACCCGGGATTTTCTAATCAAGACCTCTGTTCTGGAACGGATGACCGCCCCCCTGTGTGACGCCATCACGGGCAGGAACGACAGCGCCCATGTCTTGGCGGAACTGGAACAGGCCAACTTGTTTTTGGTTCCGCTCGATGACGAGAGGCGCTGGTATCGCTATCACCATCTGTTCGGTGATCTGTTGTACAGCCGCCTGGAGCAGCACCAGCCGGATCAGATTGAGGCCCTCCATCGCCGCGCAAGCGAGTGGAATGAAAAAAACGGATTGCTTGCGGAAGCGATGAGCCATGCGTCTGCGGCGGAGGATACCGAAAGGCAGGTGCGGCTGATCGCCGACAATGTGCTTACTATGGCCTATCTGGGTGAGCTGACGATCCTGGTGCAGTGGCTTGATGCCCTGCCCGTTGACGCGGGACAGGACCAGCCCTGGTTCCACGTTTCGCGCGCCTGGGTGTTGGTCTTCGCCGGTCATCTGGACGAGGTTGAGCAGCATCTGTGTGATGCTGAAGAAGTTCTGGGCGCTGCTCCAGGCGGGAACAACGCTGAGCTCGCGAGCGAATATGACCATGTGACAGGCCACATTGCTGCCATACGCGGTTACGTGGCTGGGCTCAGAGGGGAATTCCCCCAACCTATCGAGTATGCCCGCGAGGCGCTGGCGCGCCTACCAGAAAGTGATGCGATAGCGCGTGGCTGGACAACCTTGCTTCTAGCTGTTATGTGGCGAGCACAGGGGGACCTCATTCTGGCGGAACAGGCCTTTCTGGACGCAGCCACCATCAACAGAAACTCCGGCAATATCCTTCTGGCTGTTGACGTTCTTTGGGAGCATAGTGTGCAGCAGCAAATACAAGGGCAATTGCATAAGGCGTTCGACACTTGCCAGCAGGTGTTACAGTTGGCCTCCGAGCATGTTGAGCGAGGCGGGCGGCGTTTGCCGCCTACGGGCTACACGCATATCGGGATTTCGAATGTTTTGTATGAATGGAATGACCTGGAATCTGCCCTGACCCACGCCGAAGAAGCGGTCAGGTTGTGCAAGCGTTGGGGGATGGCGGATGCCATCGTGCGCAGCCAACTGCAATTGGCGATGACGCTTCAGGCGAATGGGGATGAGGACGGCGCACTCAGCATCATGCAGGAGGCCAGGCAGGTGGCGGAGACGACGTTGTCGCCTATGTACCGGAATGCTGTGGCTATGGCGACCGCACAGCTCCATTTGATCCGGGGAAATGTGCCGGCAGCATCCCGCTGGGCGGATGAACAGGGCCTGAGCGCTGACGATGAGTTTGGCTTTCAGCAAGCCGTTGCGTACTTGGTCTTTGCTCGACTTCTTATTGCTCAAGGCGGGGCGTCTTTGCACGGAGCCCTCGGCGTCTTGGAGCGTTTGCAGGAACTGTCGGCGGCAGCGGGCGCGGTGGGTAATCTTATCGGGGTTCTGGCCCTGAAGGCCCTTGCTCTACAGGCCCAGGGTGACGAAGCGACTGCTCTGGAATCCCTGAATCAGGCGTTGTCCCTCGGTGAGCAGGAGGGGTACATGCGTACGTTCATTGATGAAGGGGCTCCGATGGGGGTGTTGCTGCGTAAAGCCAGCACATCGGGCATGGCTCCGGAATACGCTCGCAGGCTTCTGGAGGCGATGGAAGGCGAAACGGTAATGGTCCCCCATGAGGAGAACGTGGCCCAACTATCATTGGCTGAAAGACAACCTCTGGTTGAGTCACTGACCGAACGAGAACTGGACGTCCTGAGATTGCTGAAAACGAGTCTTTCAGCCACGGAAATCGCCGGTG
>JAYELL010000114.1 GCA_034717495.1 Chloroflexota bacterium
ATCCGGTGTTGTGTCCGGACAGCGATGTGAACACGCAGGGAGATTTCAATGTGGCGGTGCAGGGGGCCTTTAACCAGGGGGCATTGTATCTGCAGTGGATGGGGCATGGCAATCCGGTCCATTGGGGTGGTGGGCCCGATTTCCGCTATGATCACATCGACGGGATGCAGGCAAACACGAGGTGGCCGGTGACAGGACACTATGCCTGCAACACAGGTTGGTTTGTGTACCTGGACAATGGCAGGCAGACATTGGGAGAGAGTTTTGTGGTGCGGTATGGGGATAGGGGGTCGGTGGCGGACCTGGCGGGTGCGGGATTGCACACCAGATCGTCGATGTGGACATACGATCAGGGGGTGGTCAAGTCGATGTTCCAGGATCGCATTGAGCGTGTGGGTGACATGGTCAACGCCTCCAAGCTCCACTATTTCGGCGCAACCCCCACTTACCATGACGTCATCGACACCATGACCCTGTTCGGCGATCCTGCTACCAGGCTGCGATTGCCAGCCGCTCCGGACTTGAGCGGTGCCATGTTGCAGACCCACAGGAACTGGCTACCGCCGGCTCAGCCGGTGACGGTGACCATGACTCTTAGCAATAGCGGCAACGCGCCATCCATCGGTACATCGGTGACGATGACACTGCCAACAGAGTTAGCTGCGCCTCACTGGCTGTCGGCTACGACATCAAGTCTGGTATACCACCCCGACAGCCATGAACTGCATTGGAGTGGCGACCTGGCCCCCGCGGCTCAGGAGGTCCTGGCCTTTGCCAGCATCATCTCGCCAACGTTGACATCGTGTGGACAATTCGATATTCAGGGTACAGTGACAGATGAGCTACTTGTCACTACTCAGCTTAGCGCGACGGTCAATCTGGCTGTACCTGACGTAACCTGTGACGGCCTGGTGGATATCGTCGATATTCAACAGGTGGCCGGTCGCTGGGGCAGCTTGACCGGCGATGGCCTCTACGAGCCTCGCTATGATCTGGATGCTGATGATCAGATCACAGTAATGGACGTGATTGCAGCGGCTCAAGTCTGGCAATAACCCCCGGCGTCCCCGGCTGAACGCCGTGAGATGTCCGGCCCGGTGAATGAAAACCAACGGACTCCGGCGCGCGCCGGAGTCCGCTTTTGTGCCAGGATTCCCTTGTTTGTGATATAATCGGCAATTGTGCTGGTTACCGTGGCTGTCACCGCTCGAGGAAAAAAGCTTTTGACCAGCATCGTTGGCACACCCACTGGAGGTTCTGACTGATGAGACGGAAAACCCTGCAATCGATGAAACGACTATTGCTAATGCTCCTGGTGAGCATCCTGATTGTTGCACAGCCCTCCCTGGTTGCGGCAGCGCCAGAAGGCGATTCTGGAGAGATTATCCGTCGGGTGGAGACGTTGGCATACGAGTTGGATGAGGGTGGTGTACGGATTCCGGGCTATGGGATGAGCAGCGAGCCTGGGGCGCCAAGGTTGCCAGTGTCTACATTTGCGGTGGAGATTCCTGGGCAGACCGGCTGGCAAGTGAGCTACCAGTCGTTGGGTGGACGTGATCTGCAGGAACGGGCAACCATTACAGCGGTGCCGGTGGCGGAATGGGACTCGCCCGTTGATCTTGTGGCAGGGTTTCCGGAGTATGTGCCGGAGGTGGATCGGCCAGATCCGGCAATCTACCAGGTGGATCGGTTTTACCCACCGGAGCCGGTGGTGTGGGGAGAGCCACAGCGGCAGCGGGGGCAGTGGCTGTTGCCCGTGCAGGTATATCCCTTTCAATACAATCCTGTGACAGGTGAATTGCGCTATCATCCCGACGTGACGGTGCGGATCGACGTGTCGGGAGTGGCGAGAGGTGAGGAAAAGCGGGGATGGGTGAAAGAGCCGACAGGTCTGTTGGGAGAAGGGGATTGGCTGCGAATCCGCACGGGAGAGCGGGGGATGTACCGCTTGACGCATGGAGAGTTGCTGGCAGCCGGCGTACCGGTGGAAACGGTGGATCCTGGGACGTTCCGGATGCTATACGAAGGGCAGGAGATCGACATCGAGGTAATCGGGGAGAATGATGGCAGCTTCGACGATGGGGACCTGGTGGTGTTTTTCGCGGAGCCCTACGAGCAACGCTGGCAGAACCACAACGTGTACCAGTTCGGCTGGGGAGTTGGAGCGGGAGCTCGGATGGGCAGCCGAGGAGGCGATAGTGGGATGCCGGTGGTGACGACCGTGACGCGGACGATGCATGTGGAGAATGATCTGGAGTATTGTACCTGGTGTCCCCGGCCTGTGGAGGCGGATCACTGGTTTGATGATTGGCTGATGGCATCGAGTTCGAATCCCACTGTAACGTGGAGTTTTCCGTTAGGGTTGGGGCATCCGTTGATAACGGGCAATGTGGAAGTGCGAGCGGTAATCCACTCGGTACTTGCGTCAGGGGTGAATCCCGATCACTACGCCGGATTGTATCTGAATGGCAATCAAGTAGGTGAGTATTGGTGGGATAAGGACAGTGCCAGCGAGTACTGGATCAGCGAGACGGTGCCTGCAAGCTGGCTGAATGGGGCCAGCGATCAGCTCGTGATCGTGGCGGATCGGAACCAGTTGGGGTTGGATTATTATCTGATGCCTGATTGGGTAGAGTTGGCGTACGGGGCGGAAGCGATCGTCGATGCGGGAAGCGAGAAGAGCTACTACGTAGAGCAAGGGGCTGCGGGGGCTGCCGGGTTGGAGGTGAGGGGTTTCAGCACAGATGCGATTGCGGTGTATGAGATAGCAAATGGTTGGCATCCGGTCAAGATGGAGACGGTGGAGAGCGAGCTGGATGGCGGAGAGTACACGGTGCGGTTCTGGGACGACGAGATGGCCGCAGGGTCGTATACGATGAGTGCGTTGGAGAAAGATGTGTTGCTGGCGCCGTTGGCCGTCGAGGTGGACGAACCGACGAGTTGGAGCACACCCGGACACAGCACCGACTACATCGCGATCATTGGCTCATCGCGGACACGGATAGCCTTAGGGAATTCGATAGGCGAGCAGTTGAGTGCTGCGGTGCAGCCGTTGCTGGCGCACCGGGCTGCAGAGGGGTATCGCGTGGTGGAGATCGACGTGCAGGACATCTACGACGAGTGGAGCTATGGGCGTGCGCATCCGCAGGCGATCCGGGATTTTCTGACCTATGCTTACTGGAACTGGAATGAAGGTGAGGATCCTGTGGGATATGTGATGCTGGTGGGGGATTCGACCTATGATCTGCGGGATGTTCTGGCTAGCCCGTTGCAGACGTTAATACCGCCCTATCTGGCCCATGTGGATCCATTTGTAGGCGAGGTGCCGGCGGATAGCCGCTACGTGAGTGTGGATGGGCCTGATGATTACCTGCCGGACATAGCGATAGCGCGGTTGCCGGCCAACGATGGGGTGGAGGCGGCCAACGCGGTCGCCAAGATCCTGGCCTATGAGGATCCGGCACAGGCTGCACCCGGCGACTGGCAACAGCGGGTGTGGTTCACCGCGGGCAAGTGCAATGACTCTGGAGGGAACTTGCAGGAGCCGAGCAATGAGATACGTGCCGACTGGTTACCGGCGGACTATCTGGATCTTCAGATCTACTATGGGGATCCGGTGTTGTGTCCGGACAGCGATGTGAACACGCAGGGAGATTTCAATGTGGCGGTGCAGGGGGCCTTTAACCAGGGGGCATTGTATCTGCAGTGGATGGGGCATGGCAATCCGGTCCATTGGGGAGGTGGGCCCGATTTCCGCTATGATCACATCGACGGGATGCAGGCAAACACCAGGTGGCCGGTGACAGGACACTATGCCTGCAACACAGGTTGGTTTGTATACATGGACTATGGCCGGCAGACGTTGGGAGAGAGTTTTGTGGTGCGGTATGGAGATAGGGGGTCGGTGTCAGATCTGGCGGGTGCGGGCTTGCACACCAGATCGTCGATGTGGACATACGATCAGGGGGTGGTCAAGTCGATGTTCCAGGATCGCATTGAGCGTGTGGGTGACATGGTCAACGCCTCCAAGCTCCACTATTTCGGCGCAACCCCCGCTTATCATGACGTCATCGACACCATGACCCTGTTCGGCGATCCTGCTACAAAGATTCGTTATCCTGGCACTGCCCTTTCGGTCGAACTTGACTATTTCATCGCTACCGCTTACACCGATCATATACTGCTGGAATGGGAAACCGTCAGCGAGATCGACACAGCGGCTTTCCGGCTTTATCGTGCCACGGTGAACGACCCTGGTCTTCCGACCTTGATTTCGCCAGTAATCCCGGCCCATCCGGGATCGGTGCTAGGCTACTACTACGATTATCCGGATACATTTGACCTGGTTCCAGGTACGGCCTATTGGTACTGGATTGAGGACATGAACCTCAGTGGTATCTGGACGCTAAACACCGAACCCGAACTGGTACCCAGCGCCACCTTCCTTGGAGTCGATTGCTCCCGCTACGACTTCGACTGCAACGGCCATATCGACACCGGGGATATCACGGCCGCGGCAGACCGTTGGGACTGCGCGACCGGCGACACCTGTTATGCCTCCACCTACGATCTGGATAATAATGGCCGGGTTGCCGTCAAGGATATCATGACCGATGCCGGATTCTGGGGGTGCAATTTCAACCAGGCCTGTTACCTGCTGCCCTGATTCCAGGGTGATTATCAATCGTTGCATCAGCACGGCGCCATGAACGATTGAAGCTCGTGGCGCCGAATTCTCCCTTTTCGTGTATCCTCTGTTTTCCCTTCGATAGTTGGACTTAGGCCGGTACTATGAACACTGGTGATCAACGAGTCGAACCAGGCAATCGGATTGATCGTTGGATAACCTGTGTTATCTCTGCCAATCCACCCAGGTGGGCAGTTGGCGCTGTTCTTCTGGCCTTGATAGCCTTTGTCATGATACAGGCCGCTATGGCGTGGCGTCATTTCCCGGGATTTGTGGGGGATCACGGGTGGTATTTGCAGGTGGCGAATCGTGTCAGCCAGGGAGAGATCCTTTATCGCGATGTGGCGTGGGCTTATGGACCGCTGCCGGCGCAAACACTGGCTGCCATGTTTGCGTTCTTTTCTGCCGATGCGGCCTGGGCTAGTTTGGTAAATCTTCTGCTGACGTGTCTATCGGTGTTGCTTACCTACGGAGTTCTCCGCTGTCTGTTGCCGGCCGGCATTTCCCTGGTCTTCACACTGTTCGCCCTTCTAGCAGGTCCTTATGTATGGGGCAATCTATTCCACACGCATTATTACGTTTACACTCAGGCAGTCGCATGGGGTTCGGTCGCCAGCCTGTCCACCTTGTTAGCCGCGCTGCAATGGCAGCAAACGAAGACCCAGTCTTGGCTGATTGTGGCCGGAGTCCTGTCAGGGTTTGCCATCCTGAGTAAGCCGGAATTTGGCCTTACCGCTGTGGCCGCATCAGTCGCTGTCATGGTAGCAGCTCGAGCATCGATCGGCGCTTGGATTCGGTTCCTGCTGGGGGCCGGATTTTCAGCGATAGTCGGATTCGGTGGGCAAGCGAACCTGGCGGGTTGGCAAGCTGTTTGGCGGGGTTACTCAGGCTACGATCAACTTAGGCAGCGAGCTCTTTGGGGAACTAGATCAGGCGACATCCTCAGGTCCCTTGGATTCTACAGCCTGTGGGCAGCTGTGTTAGCTCTTTGGATGGCGAAACGCCATCCACGAAGGCGAGTTGTTGCGGTGGTTGCAATGATAGTAGCAATCCTCGCTGCTCTGGTACTGTTCTGGCCGGATCTCGCCGGCGTAGGTCGGCGAGCGTTACTTTCCGGGATTGGCACGGGTGAATGGGAATCAGTCGATCCAAGACCGGAGAACCTGCTGCTTCTCGTTGTGGCAACTCCATGGGCTCTTTTATTTTGGATTCTGTTGTGGGCTGGGTGGCGCGGTTACAGCCATAATGCTCCTCCGGTCTGGTGGGGTCTGTGGGCATTCTCGCTTCTGTCGAACCTGCGTTTAGTTTTCACCGGTTTTGCCAGCGGTTTTGCAGCTGCCCCTGCACTGGGAGTACTGTGGTGGCTCCTGGTTGACGCCAATGAAGACCAGGATAGGGCGTTGCGACTAGGGCGATCAGCTTTGATCGGTCTAGGAATCCTTCTCACGGTCAATCTTGTGGCCCAGTTAATAGTACCGAACCCCTTTTTCAATGGCGCGCGCGCCCGCTTAGAAACAGAGTTGGGCGCGATCGTGACTGCCCAGACATATGCGCGAGAAGCCGAGATTGTTCAAACGAAGCTAAGGACTGACCTTTCGAAATCGTCTTCTCTGTTTTCCCTCGGCTGGGGTGCGGACTGGTACCTGCTGTCGGGGAGTTCAAACCAAACCCAATTCGATCTGGTGCTTGCCGGCCTTGGGACCACCGAACCGGAATCTGTTCGACTCCAGGAATCGCTGGTTGATAATCCACCACAAGCCGTGGTTGTGCCATCCGGCTGGTTGAACTACAACAGTCCAGGCAATCGGGATGCTCAATCTTTTCAGGAAGGATTGCCAGTTTTCTGGCAGACATTGAATCGCGATTACGTCGATCAAACTCCCGAGGGCGTATCGAGCTGGGTGCTAAAGGTGATGCCAAAATGACCGACTTCCAAATCGTGATGAAATGATCAATAAAGAAGAGGTACTGGCGCAAATGGGTTTTGCCATGTATACTAACCGAGCCAGGGATCACATTGACCAGCCCAGGGGGCAACCCCAAAATCGTGTTGTGATCGCGGCGCGCGAGAAGGGAAGGACCGCTGAAATGGTGCTGCCCAAAGAGGTGGACGGCGATGCGATGCATGAAAAACAGGCAGGGATGGACGATCACGCTGTGCGTAGTGGTAGCACTGTTATTGGCGTCTTGGTCACCCTCTGTCCCGGGGGCACAGGCACAAGAAGTGCCCGCGGCTTCTTCTGGCATGGAGCCAGACAATCATGAGATAAAGTTGCAGGTCGCGACTCCGGATTATTCCATCGGACTTCGCGGTGTGCACGTGGATGGCTATGCACTCTATGATAGCCCCGGTGCACCTGAATTGCCCGTATGGCGAACCGTTGTTGAGCTACCGGATGTCGGTGGATGGGTCCTCTCATTTGAATCAGCGGGTAGCCGGCAGCTGCCATTTGATGGAACAATCAGGTCTGTGCCGGTGCCCGATCTGAATCTTGCAGGCGCCGACAACTGGCTGGACCGCCGGGATTTGCCAACGAGTGTTCCTGAGATCGATCTTCCCGACCCGTCCATATATGGCAGGGATGCTTTTTTCCCGGCTGTGCCAGTACAGGCTGGCGCGGAACAGTGGTACCGGGGACGGCGCCTGCTGGCAATCGAGGCTTTTCCTTTCCAGTACAATCCAGTATCTGGGATTCTGCAGTATCACCCCGACCTCAGAATAACGATACGGATCGATGTTGATCAGAGTGCCGCCAAGCCAGACTCCAAGAGGGTCGCACGCTTGATGCCCGGTGTCTCGCAGATGATGGATGGGGCAGTGCGTGTGCGCACCGGGCAGCGCGGCCTTCATCGCCTGACCTATTCTGACCTGCAGTCTGCAGGAGTGCCGCTTGATTCCGTCGACCCTGCAACTTTCGCGATGTCCTATCTGAGCCAACCGGTCGATATCCAGGTCGCCGACGGGAACGACGATAGCTTCGATCCAGGTGACCTGGTGATTTTCTATGCCGAGCCCTATGAAGGCCGATACATGACACACAACGTGTACCGGTTTTCCTACGGCGGCATGGCCTCCGCGGATCGAATGGATCAGCGAGCTGTGATACCGACCGGTTCCGAGCCCTTGATCACCACGATTACCCAGACCGTTCGAGTAGAGGAAAACCGCGATTACCGGAGCAACTACCAACTGGCCAGAGATGCAGATCACTATTTTGATAATGTGCTCTATCCCAACATCGCCTTTCCCACGGTGACGGTCACCTATCCCCTGGATCCACTGGTAGCTCTCCAGGCTGCTCCGGGCACGGCCCTGGTGAAAGCCTCTCTTCATGGAGGAACCGATCAGGTGGCGAGTCCCGATCAGTCCGTCGTTGTCCGCCTCAACGACCATGAAATTGGTACCTTTCAGTGGAATGGAAGCGTTCCCTATCTGGCAATAGCTTCGGTCCCCTCTCATTGGCTGGATGGCCTGCCCAACGTTATCACGCTGGAAGCGGCCACCAGCCAGTTACCCGATCTGTTTTTTTATTGGGTCTCTCCTGACTGGGTGGAAGTTACCCTGCCGGCCTATCCCGTGCCCATTGACGACCGCATTGATATTGAGGCGATTTCCGTAGCTGGCCAGAGGGCTCAGGTTCAGGTCCCCGGCTTTTCGACGGATACCATATCTGTGTATGATGTTCGAGATCCTCGCCACCCGGTCCAGCTAACAACAGTCCAAGCCAATGGCAGTGGGGGTAATCACACCATCGCATTCTGGGACGAATGGGCTCATTCTGCGCCCACTCCGAGTTATTCCCTCTCTTCCCGGGAAGCCCTGCTCGTGCCGCTGGCGGAAGAGATCGATTCACTCTCTTCCTGGGCATCTCCCGAGAACAGGGCAGATTACATTGCCATCTTGCATCGTTCCCTGTGGAATGAGATCGACCCTCTGTTGGATCATCGGGCTTCCGAGGGCTTGCGTGTAGCCAAGATTGATGTCCAGGATCTTTTCGATGAGTTCAGCGGTGGCAGGCTGGACCCTGAGGCCATTCGCAGTTTTCTTGCCTATGCCTTCGGTAACTGGAATCAGGCTGAGGAGCCGCCGCAATTCGTGCTCCTGGTCGGCGACGGGCACTTCGATTTTCGTGACGACGAGGAGACCGGCCTGCCCAATCTGATTCCCCCCTACCTGATTCATATCGACCCATGGCTGGGAGAGACGGCATCCGATAACCGCTATGTGAGCATCGACGGCCCTGATGATTTCCTGCCGGACATGGCGATCGGGCGAATTCCTGCCAAGACGGGTGCCGATGTGAGCGCTGTTGTAGACAAGATCCTGGCTTACGAAGAAGCGCCGCGTTCAGGAGACTGGCGGCAACGTGCCGTGTTCGTGGCAGATAACAATATGGACCCTGCCGGTTCTTTCCACAGCTACAGCGATGACATCATCGATAATTGGCTGCCGCCATCCTATGAAGCTGAACGGGTATACTACCGCATGGACCCCGCTCATGATACCGGTGAGGAAATGCGCACGGCGATAAAGGAAGCATTTGATGGAGGGGCGGTTTACTTGCAGTGGTTCGGCCATGCCTCGCAACACCGCTGGGGTTCCGTGAGTATGTACGACATTCTTGACCCTGCATCGTTGGTGCCAACTGACCAGCATCCCTTTGCAGTGCACTACAGCTGTTGGTCTGGCTACTTCATCGGTATCGATGGGGATTTCCAGTATGGAGACAACGAGCAGTCTCTGGGTGAGGTTTTGCTGTTGACGCCGGAGCGCGCTGCTGTAGCTGATCTATCCCCCAGTGGTTTGCATATCGGCAGCGCGCTGCGCAATATGAATCGCGGTCTTGTGAAAGCTATGTTTCAAGACCGCTTGCCCCGGGTAGGCCAGGTTGTTGATTCTGCACGACTGTTTTTCTTTGAAAACAGCGGCTATTCTCACGATTTGATCGATACATCGATCCTTTTTGCCGATCCTGCTTTGAACCTGAAGGCTCCAAGCATGATGTATTTGCCTTACCTGGTGGCGGAGACGTCTCAAGGGTACTGAGCAGTGACTATAGATATGCCTCTCACTGTCCCTCTGGAGGGAAACACCCGACGGTTTCTCCAATCCTGCATTCGAAGCCGCTGGAATCCCGAATCGATGATCCAGGCGAAGCGACTTGCCAGACACGGGAATGTCGACTGGGATACCTTTTTGGATTTTGCGATTCAGTCCAGGATAGCTCCTCTGCTCTGGGGGTGTGTGCGCGATTATCCCGACCTGATACCGCGCCGGGTAGGAACAATGCTGGAGGCCTGTTATCAGAACGCGGCTATCCGAAACACACTCTATTCAGTCGAACTTGGTCAGGTTCTGGATGGCCTCTCATGTAGGGGACTCCCGGTGATTGTGCTCAAGGGTGCGGCTCTTGGAGATACGCTGTACCAGAACAAGGCCCTACGTCCCATATCGGATATTGATCTGCTTCTGCGTAAACCAGATATCTCGGCTGTTCTTGATCATCTTGGCACGGACGGCTATCGACGGGATGTCAGCGAACCTCGAGATGGCATGGCGTTGGACTACGAAAGTGAATTGGTGGTGCAAAAACCAGGGCCAATTGATCTCACGGTGGATCTGCACTGGCACCTGGTGGATTCTCCCTATTACCAACGACGAATGCCGTTGGACTGGTTTTGGAGCACTGCGGAGGAAGCTCGTATTGGCGGCACTGAGGCGTTGGTGCTGGGCCTGGAGGCCAATCTCCTCTATCTGAGCGCTCATCACGTATTGCACCATCAGGGAGAGGGGGTTCGTTGGCTTATCGACATCGCTGGATTGATCTCTGAGAACAAGGATCGCATTGACTGGGATTTGCTCCTCTTGAAGGCACAGGCATTTCAATTAGTTACGGCAATTCGGGTCGTATTGGCTCAACTGACCATTGAATGGGAGCTTCCTGGCCTGACGCCCCACCTGCTTGCGGCACAGTCGCTGCCGATAAGTAGAGAAGAGCGGCGGATCGTCAGCTGGATGATTGCCGATAACCGACCGGTCGTCCAGAGATTCTGGGCAGATCTTGCCAGCCTACCTGATTGGCGGTCCCGTATCCCTTATGCTTTCGCCAATCTTTTTCCAAATCCTGCGTACATGCAAGAACGCTACGGTCTCTCCAGTTCAGTGCTTGTGCCGTTGGCATATCCATATCGCTGGGTCTTAGGTTTATGGGAGCTGGCGTCGAGTCGGCGGGCCATGGAGGACGATGGATAGTGTCCGACATGCGGGCCTCTTCGGGCAACGATTTTCCTCCTCTGCGGGATTGGCTGCCTTTATTGCAGGAAAGCCTGGCCCAGTCGGGGCGATTTCGCTGGCGGTTGCAGGGAACCAGCATGATGCCTACCCTGCCGCCTGGCTGTGAAATCGAGATTGTTCCGGCTCCAAAAGAGCTTCGATCGGGCCTCTTGGTCGTTTTTTCCAACGGCGCAACCCTGGTCGCACACCGGGTGGTACATCGGGACGGTCAATACTGGATAACCCAGGGTGACGGGCGCTGGCATCCTGATCTCCCCCTGGATGCCGACCAAGTGCTGGGAACTGTGGCATCGGCCTATCAGGGCGAAAAACGTATATGGCCCCGCCGTTTCGGGCGAGTCACCCGTTGGTTCTGGGTGGCCCGGGCCCATTTGTTGTGGACGCTTCGCCAGGCATGGCGCCTGACCCATTAAGCCGCCAGTCGGATCCGCCAGGACGCCATGCAATCATCCCTTGACCTCTCGATTGCCAACATCGAATTCAGAATAACGACCCCATCGCCTGAATGGACGCAGCACCTTCGCAGCCACTACGGTGATTTTTTAGCCGATGATCAGGCCACCTGGACAATCGACGTGGTGCAGGATTCCAATGTCAACCCACTTTCCGAGTCATGGGTTGTTCACGAGGAATCAGTGACCCGGTTTTGGATTGGAATCTACGGCGGGACGATCAATCTGGCTAACCAGGTAGCCCGGGTGGGTGTGGCAACACCACAGCAAGCCCCCTTCGCAGTTGATCGAGTGCTGGCCTTTGTCTGCATGCAGGTGCTTGCCCGGGAGGGCAGGGGGCTATTGCTTCATGGAGCAGGAATCGAGCGCCATGGGCAGGGGTTGGCCTTTTGCGGACCATCGGGGGCAGGCAAAACGACGGTATCACGTCTGGCCACCGACCCGCATGCAGTGCTGACCGATGAAACCCCGATCGTATTGTTGACTGAGTCCCTTGCTATGCTGCGAAGTACACCTTTTTGGGGTGCCAGCACACCAGATGAACTGATCTCAAGAAGCAACCGGCAAGTGCCATTGCGCGCCCTGTTGTTCCTGGAGCAATGGCCGGCGTTTGAGTTGACGCCTTTGCAGCCGAGCGAGGCAGTCATGGCCCTGTTGGCGACCGAGAAAGTAGCGACCGAGCGAGTATCCAGCGCAATGGCATGGCTGACAGTGGCTGGCAAACTGGTTTCCCAGGTACCATCCTTCAGGCTGCGCTTCAGGCCTGATCAGGAGCTCTGGGGCTTTCTCGACCGGGAACTCTTTGAGCGTTAAGATAGTCACCCGCGATGGCATAAAATGCGTGTCAATCGATTGGGTCCTATGTGCGGGAATGACGATTTCGAGGCGAGGGTTGCGCACATCCAATAGACGCAGTTACCGCCCCGCTGACCTTCCCCCTGCTTTTGATACACAATCCGTTTGATAGTGCAATTTGTGGCATTTGGGACCCGTGGTATAATGATCATCTGGGCCAGACTCCGATCCCGGTATCTGCAGCTTCGATCTCTTACACTGGGCTGTCAACCCTCTCTGCCGAAAGAGTACTGTAGGGGCGTTGCACAAACACTTTTAGTCTTCTAAACCGGGGGCGGTCTCCCGGTCTTGTTTGATGTTATGGCAAACGACCATGGTACCTGTCCCTACCTGGGACTGGAATTCGACTCTTCTGTCAGGCTAAGCTATGCCGATTCAGGGCATAGTTGTTTTGCTCTTCCCCAAAAAGGGCAGATAAGACCAGATCTCGAACATCAGACCCGCTTCTGCCTGGTTTCGAGCTTCCCGGCTTGCCCGAATTTCCAGACAGCGGAAAAAGGGGATCGGGCGCCAGAACCTGCGTCGCCACCTGCCAAAGAATCAAGCTCGGTGCCCTGGTGGCAGTTGGCCCTCTGGGCAATTGCCTTGTTGGCAGCAATTGGGGTTGTCTGGCGCCTGACAGATGTTTTGGCTCAACCTGACACAGCGAGTCAGGACACCCAGCCTGTTACTCAGGATACCACGCCCGTACCCGGTGATGAAACTCCCGCCGATTGGCCCACACCTGACCCGGCATACGTGGCCGCGGCAATTGTGGACGATCAATCGCCAACACCTGAACCAATGCCGCAAACTACGCCTAAACTGCTGGCGGATGAGACTCTGGTCTCATTGGTTCCTGAGCAGGGAGCTGTGGGCTGGGTCGGCAGCCAGCAGGCCAACGGAAGCAATCTAGGTGATTCCTACCTGCATGCGGGGATTGTTCAGGGAGAGATATTTTACGGCATCCTTCAGTTCGATCTGTCCCGCCTGAAAAGGGGGGCGCCGGTTCGGCAAGCCGCGCTGCTGTTAACTGGTCTGGACGATAAACGTCTCAACATGAATGGCAACGGCTCCTGGCAGGCTCGTTGGCTGGATCCTGAGATCAACGAGAGGTGGAGCCGGCAAGCCTTTCAGGATTTTCACAACGCGACCATATTGCAGTCGTTGTTGCCGGCTGTCGGCCCGACTGAATTATCACCCCTTGTTCCCAACAAGTTCGTGTTCAACGATGATCAGGTGAGGTCTCTTGAACAAGCTATCTACGATGAAAGCTACCTGGTTGCCTTCCGCCTCGATGGGCCATTGACCACATCTTCGTGGACCGACGAAGATGGCAATCTTAGGGATGAGGATCTTTTTTCTTGGGACAGCGGCTATGGGCCTGCAACGCGGGGCAATTCTCCCGTGCTGCAACTTGTCATGGGTTCTGCTCCCGCAACGCCACCTGCTGTTCCGACCAGGGACTTAATTGTGGTCACCAGTACGCCAACCCCTGAAAATGTTTTGACCGTGGCAGCGCAGCTCCATACGGCCACTGCTATCGCTGTTACTACTGGCACCCCCACCCCTACCCCCAGGGCCATGGTGACGGCGACACCCACGCCGGTCAATGAAGCCACGGCTCGGGCAGATCGGTTTTTTCTGGGCTTGCCACTGGTGATCACCGAGACCCCAACTCCGGCCAACGTGCTGACGGCAACCATGATTGCAATGCTTCAAACCGCCGAGGCTTTCACGACAGGCACGCCGACTCCCCTTCCCGAGGGATACATCATGGCGACACCTACGCCGACCTTTGTCGTCATTACTAATACACCCACGGCTCAAAGTGCCCGGGAATTGCTGGACCGAACCATCATCGAGGCGACCCGTACGGCGACAGCCGGTCCGCCGACGGAGATTCCCGTGGGAGTAGCTACCGCTACACCCACACCAACCGGCACACCGCTGCCATTGAATCAGACCACGGTGGAGGCCAGGATCCTTCTGCAGACTGTAGAGGCCTTGACCATTGGGACATGGACGCCGACGCCCACGGCAACCTGGACCCCGACGGCTACACCAAGCCCCACACCGGCAGCAGATGGAACGTCCCAACCCACAGTTGTGGTGCCCGAGGAGCCGGAATCTCTCACAGTGCCAATTCCTGAGCCGACGCGGGTTCCCTTGGGATCCACGCTTGGAACTGTAGCGGGTAAGCTTCTTTTCCTGTCGGATCGACTTGGCGAGACCCGTATCTTTGCAATTGACAGTGATTGCGTGTATTCTCCTGAAGGCTGTGGCAACGTCCAGGCTGATCCTCTGGTCCAGGAAACTGCCTACATTCTGGCTCGGGATCAACAGAGTCTTGATATTGGCGGCAGCAGGCGAGTGATTGTACAATTGGACGCCCGCGGTGTCCCACAGCTTGCTGTAGTCGAGCTTGACAGCCATGACTCGAATGCGATTACCTCCCTTGAGGGCGCTGCGTACGATCCAGCGTGGTCGCCAGTGGACGATCTCATCGTGTTCGTATCCAATGATCCCGGCAACGATGAGATATTTACCATTGCCGCGGATGGATCTGGAGAGACCCGGCTGACCAACGTAGCTGCTTTTGACAAGCATCCTACCTGGTCTCCCGATGGTCAGACTATAGTCTTTTATTCCGATCGAGCGGGAGACCGTCGTCAGTTGTGGGTCATGAATGCTGACGGCTCTCAGCAACGCAACATAAGCAACAACCAATTCAACGATTGGGACCCCATTTGGGTAGAGTAAAGGCCAATGGAACTTCGCCAGTATTTTGACACCTTACGCAAGTGGTTATGGCTGATATTGTTATCAACGGCTATAGCTACCGTGGCCAGTTTTCTGGCGACGCGCCAACAAGCACCTATCTATAGCGCCAGTACGACCCTGATGGTGGGTCAGACCCTGGAGAATCCCAACCCGACAGGAAATGAAGTGTGGCTGTCCCAGCAGCTTGCTCAGACCTATGCAGAGCTTGCCAAACGTGATACCGTCAAGCGAGCTGCCATGAAGGAACTCAACCTGAGTTGGCTACCGGAATACACGGTTTCACTTGTGCCGAACACCCAGCTTCTGGAGATTCGGGTTGTTGATGTTGATCCTGTCAGGTCCCGGGATGTAGCCAACTCGTTGGCTAACCAGTTGATATTGCAGAGTCCCAGCGAATCGGACCAGGATCGACAGGATAGACAACTCTATGTCCGGCAGCAACTTGACGAACTCGAAGAAAACATAGATTCGACTAAGGGGCGCATCGGTGAGTTACAGGGCGACCTGAGCGAGATGTTCAGCGCCAGGCAGATTGCTGACACACAGACCCAGATTTTTGCGCTGGAACAGAAGCTCAATGGCTATCAGGCTAACTACGCGTCACTTTTGGGCTTCCTCGAGGGAGGGATCAATACGCTGCGGGTGGTACAGGAAGCCAATCTCCCGGCTACCGCGATCGGACCACAGAAAATGATGACTATCCTGTTAGCTGCAGCAATTGGCCTTTTGCTGGCAGTGGCAGCCGCGTATTTCCTTGAATATTTGGACGATACCCTCAAGGACCCGGATGATATCAAGGATGCGATTGATCTGTCGACTCTGGGTGCGATTACCCGCATTGAGGGCGAAGGTCCCGAAGAAAAACTGGTGACAGCTCTGCAACCGAAATCTCCGGTTTCTGAGGCTTATCGGATTCTGCGTACTAATATCCAGTTTTCGGCACTGGATGACCCCCCGAAGACACTGTTGGTAACCAGTTCCAATCCTACCGAGGGCAAGAGCACTACCCTGGCCAATCTGGGCGTTGTGATGGCACAGCAAGGACAAAGTGTTGTGATCATCGATAGCGATCTGCGCCGTCCAGTCCAGCACCGGATCTTCCAGGTGCCTAACAACGCCGGGTTAACCAATGCGCTGCTTCAAGATAAACCATCAGCAACTGATTTTCTGCAAACCACCCGGATCGATAACCTGAAGGTTCTTACTTCCGGGCCCCTTCCCCCGAACCCTGCCGAGCTGTTGGGATCGAGCCGCTTTCGGGAAATGCTCAAAGATATGGAGAATCAAGTCGACATTGTTTTACTCGATAGCCCCCCAGTGCTGGCGGTGACCGACGCGGCAATTCTCGGACGGCAGGTTGACGGCGTATTGCTAATTATCGACGCAGGAAAGACCCGTCGGCAGATGGCTGTTAGTGCCAAAGATTCAATGGAGAAAATCGGAACCAATATTCTCGGCGTCGTGCTCAACCGACTCAAACCCCAGGGCTCAGGCTATTACTATTACTATTACAATCGCTATTACACCTATGGCGAGGATGGCACAGATCAGAAAAAACGGCGAAGAGGGCCACGTCGACCCAGGACGGATCAAGCAAAGGCGTGAATGATCCTGAAGACCACGGCACACTCAATATGCGATCTGCGTAACTCCAGTTATTGGATGGGAAGTGAGAGCTGGTGAGCCGGTTGACATCCGTCCAGGAGGATGTACGTGGCAGCCTTGTTTGCCCGGACCCCCAATTTCCTTAGATCCGACAGGGCTCGAAGTCTGGCCTGTCTGCGAGCACGCACGATAGCTGCAGCACCGACCGGGCCGATCCCTGGTACCCTGAGCAGCTGTGACTGAGACGCATCGTTTATCTCCAGGGGAAAATAATCAGGGTGTGATTCAGCCCAGGCGACTTTAGGATCCGCGTCGATGGGCAGATTGCCCGCCTGGCTAAATGGAAGTTCACTGGCACTGAATCCGTACTGGCGGATCAGGAAGTCAGCCTGGTACAGACGGTGTTCTCTCAGCGGGAGAGTCGGCGCCACTTCTTCCATGGGTGTGTCTTCCACAGGGCTGAAGGCCGAGTAGTACGCCCGGCGCAGCCCGACTTGCCGATAGAGCATCTGGCTTGTGAGCAACAGTTCCTGGTCGCTTTCACCGGCCGGCCCGACCACAAACTGGGTGGTGGCGCCGGCACTTAACAGCTGCCTTCCCTTGTTTCGTTGATTCCGCACAATCTGCCACGCTCGCTCAAGGGGTTGGATAAGTCCTTGACGGAAATCTTTTTTGGGGGCCAGGTAGGCCAGACGCTGCTGGTTTGGAGCTTCAAGATTCACAGATAGACGATCAGCCAACTCTGCCGCTCGTTCAATCTGGGCCTGTTCAGCATCGGGCAATATCTTCAGGTGGATGTATCCTCGCCACTCGTATTTCTGTCGCACCAGCTCAACCGTGGCGATCATTCGGTCCATGCTGCGAACCGTGCCAACAATCCCTGAACTCAGGAACAGGCCTTCTACCAGGCCCCTGCGCTGCATCTTGTCAAATGCTGCAGCAAGCTGTTCTGGTTCAAGGGTTGCCCGTTTCATGGAGCGACCGGCCCGGAAGGGACAGTAATAGCAGTTCTTTTCGCAGGCACTGGTCTGCATGATTCGCAGCAAGGGCACAGACCTGCCTCCTCGCCCCACAACCGTGGCTACCGACTCGCGCACGTCCGGAATTCTGCTGGAACGCTCAAGTTCGGTCAGAGGTGTTGGTCGACCGTTGACAGCACAAAGATCATATTGGGCGGCCCGGCCCAATAGGTTAAGCTTTTCTCGAAGATCGGGAGTACTATGTACATGCATCGCCGTGGGCTCCTCTTGAGAGGTCAAGGAACAGGTGTTCTTTGAATCCATTATACGAACAAATGTTCCCGTTGTCAACACGATGGCTTCGCGCGAGACTGTTTCACCTTGGCAGGCGCGGCAAGCTATTTGATGCCGCCTCCTTGATAGAATCCGCCAACGGTGCTAGAATCGCTGACAAACCGTTGTCGAAAGGAGACATCCCGGGACTTATGCCATTAGCAAACCGCGAGGAAGCCTGGAATCTATTGTGCGAATGGGTCGAGTCGGACAGCCTGCGCAAGCACATGGTGGCCGTCGAGGCTGCCATGCGTGCCTATGCGAATAAGTATGGTGAAGATGAGAACTTATGGGGAATCACCGGGTTGCTGCACGACCTGGATTTCGAACGCTATCCCGACATGAACGACCCGATCAATGGTCATCCCCGCACGGAACTGCGCCTTTTCCGGGAGTTGGGTTACCCTCCGGAACTCATTCGCGCGGTTGAGGGACACGCTCCCTATCTGGGCATTCCCCGCACGACGAAAATGGACAGCGCGCTGGTAGCCGTGGACGAACTCACTGGCTTGATCATGGCAGTAGGCTACGTGCGCCCAAGCAAGAACCTTGGGGATGTACAGGTGAAATCGGTGCGAAAGAAGTGGAAGGATAAGCGGTTTGCTGCCGCTATCGACCGCCAGGAGATCGCCGAGTATACCGCCGAGCTCGGCGAGGACCTGAATGATCATATTGGTTTCGTGCTGGCAGCCATGCAAGAGGTTGCGGGTGATCTGGGTTTGGACGGGCGAGATCAGTGAGCTTCACATTCGCTTATGAGAAGCAGTGAATTCATGCGGTTGGTCGCTCCGGCCGTGCAACAGCATCTTCCCGATGGTCTCACACTGGCCAGAGGCCGCGTGTGGAGTTTCGGCGCGCAGTTGTACGATGACAATCCCCCCTTCCACTATGAAATAGTTCGCGTTCCCAAGCGGATGGGGGACAGACTGGAACTTGGCTTGCATTTCGAAAGTCGGAGCCGACAGCACAATGTGACCATGTTGAGTGGGTTTTCGCCCCGCCTGTTGGAAATCAAGGGTGAGCTAGGGGGCGGTTTCGAGGCTGAGCTTTGGGATCGGGGATGGACCAAGGTCTACGAGACCGTTCCGCTGGAGGCCTACGAGACTGCCTATCTCGATATGGTGGCTCAACGCATGGGCGCAATTATCCGGGTACTTCATCCGATCTATCGTTCAATGCGCCAACGTGCCAGATGAAAACGCTTGAAGAAGGATAGACAACCGTGGAACAAGTTGCTCCCATTGACCCCGTATTGCAATCATTGGCCGAACGCTTCGCTACCTCGCCGTGTTGCTGGTTTAGCAGCGTCCGACCGGATGGACGCGCACACAGTGCCCCTGTGTGGCACGTGTGGCTTGCGGAGAGAATATACGTGATATGCAGGGCGGATGCCGTACGGGTTGACAACATCCAAAACAATCCGTGGGTGGTACTTGCGCATCCCGATCCAATTAGCCCTGTCATCATCGAGGGAATCGCCGCGTTGGCGCCCGATTCTATGCCAACGTTGCGTCCCCTCTTCAAGAAAAAGTATGATTGGGATCCTGGTGCCAGTTCTGATTATGATTCCGTATTGGCGGTTATGCCCAGTAAACTGATGGCTTGGGGCGAGTTTGGAGAAGGTCGTTGGTCGGGAGAGCAGATACAAAAAGTCAAAGATGTGTCCTATGTGTTGGAATGAGAGAAAGCCACCGATTATGACAACGATCCGTCCGCGAAAGCGAGGGTTTCTTGTCGCCGCGGCGATAGCGGTCTTTTTGATGGCCGTAATCGGCTGCGGTAGCGAGGTCGGCCCGACTCCTGCAGCTACCGGGGCCGCAATGCCGGCCACTTCGGCCGAGCCCGCATCCGTGGCAGCCATAATCCCTTCGCCGGAGCCAGTGCCGGATGCAAGAGATGTTCTTGAGCTCACCTGGTGGACCGTGCCGCAGTTTTCCCCTTTTGGTGAGGCCAAGGCTGACCAACTGGTTGCAACCCAGATCGGTCAGTTTGTTAGCGGCAATCCCGATTTATCGGTTGAGACTGTGGTGAAAGCCCCCTACGGCCGAGGTGGGGTGCTCGATTTCCTTCTGAGAACCCAGAAAGTCGCTCCCTCGCTGTTACCCGATGTAGTCTCCCTGGATGCCGATGAGTTGGGCATCGCCATCCGGGCTGGCCTGCTTCAACCGATCGAAGAGGACTTAATCAGAGAACTTCTCACCGATCTGTTCCCCTTCTCGATTAGTGCAGGGCGCCAGGATGGGCTGCTCTATGCTCTGCAATACGAAGGAGATATCGAACATATCGTGGTCGATACGACGCAGGTCGACGCTGTGCCGCGAAACTGGATGGATATTCTCGATGGAGAACATCCCTATTTTTTCTCACCAGGGCCTTCGGGCAACCCCAGCGATGCCTTTTTGGTGCAGTACCAGGCATCGGGTGGTGTCCTTGGTGGGAAAAATGAACCATTTGTACTGGACGAACAAGCGTTGTTCAGTGTACTGACATTTTATGAGCACGGCCAAGAGCGTGGCGTGATTCCGGCCGAGGTTTTGGACCTGGACAATACCGAAGAGATTTGGCCGATTTTTGATGCTGGTCAGGCACAGGTAGCCCATGTGAGATCATCACGCTTTCTGAAGGAACGGAGAAACAAAACGGGAATGGCCTTTGGAACTATCCCGGCGGCAACGGAACAACCCACCAACATCGGTCGGGGCTGGACCCTGGCAGTGGTGGCGCAGGACCCGGAGCGCCAAGCTGCATCGGTGCGCTTTATCGAGGCAATGCTGGCATCTGAATTCAACGCGACCAGATCGTTGGCAGCCGATCGGTTGCCGGTCCGGCGAAGCGCCCTCGACCTGTGGGACCCGGATGATCCTTATGTTTCCTTTGTGCGCTGGCAACTGGAGGCTGCCGCTACCCACCCGTCGGGAGCCAGTTACCTGCACGCTGCACCTATCCTCTCGGAGGCAGCTCGCTCGGTATTGAGCGGTGATGTGACAGCGCGAGAAGCAACTGAACAGGCAACAGGGATGAGTGTTCCCTGAACAACTCATTATTCACTTGACATATCCAACTTTCCATATTATAATAGTCATAATGGTGGGTTATGGTCGATTAATAAACAATCGATCATCGGGTAATGCCTGATCAAGGCACAACAACAATTCCTTGCGACAACATCCCTGCAGCTCGCAGATGGACGGGATGGTATATTCCCTTTTCCAGCGCGGGTACAAGGAGTTGTAGCTATGTCTGTTCTTTCAGCCAGCAATGGCAGGTTCAATGGAGGCACTGCCACTGCTGTACGCAGCCAGGCTGAGGTCTTGGAAGAGATTGATGTCTATCTAAGAACCGCAGCAGAGGCACTACTCAAGGCCCAGTTGCTCTTACCACCATACATGAGTCAGCCATCCCGGGCAGGGATGGGCTTTCATGCTGGGTCCTCAAACAATCCCGAAGTCACATCCGATGCCAGTCCGGGGCGCATTGCCGTGCCCCCGATACCCTCGCTAGTTCAGCAGCACACACCAGAGGACGATAGCGCTCAATTTGATGACCTGTCTGCAGGTCTGCCACCGGTCGAAGCGATTCAACCGAAAGCAGGACAAGGGAAAATGCTGCGTGCTGCGGCAAGTGAGCAGCAACCCCCGTCCGAAGCTATAGATGATCGAGAAGTAGAGTATCCAATGGCCGATCAGGCTGCTTCTTCGCCGCCCGGCGAACCGGCGAATACATCCAACCCCGCTTCGGCAAACAATGAAGCGAAGGGTGTGGGCGTGCCCGGAGTAAACGATGGTGGACCCTATACGGCTGTCGGAATCCTCACGGAACCAACGGATAGCGGACTGTCGGAAGAACTGGTGGTCCGTCAACCCGAAGTGATGACAGAGGATGACGCCAAGGAGGTCCTGAGCCGGATTTCGACCCGGGACCTGTCGCGCGTCGATGGCGAGGTTTCCAGGCTATATGATGAGGTGGTAACATCTCTCAGCAGCAGTCCAGCGGAAGCCAATGTGGCGCTGGAAGTGCTACGCAAATCCCGCCAGATACTTCTGAAAGACCCTGAGCAGTTTGCCGAAGCCGAATTCCTGGTTCAAAAGGTTCGGACGAAGCTCTCGCAGGTTCAGCGAAGTCGGGATTTCGGCGCCTATTTCGGACCGCGGTTATTCGCCTACGAAGTGCTGTGGTTGGTGTTTCTGGCCGGCCTGGCCATCGTTACGACCGTCAACGGCGCAGCCGTCGCCCGGTCGTTTGCCTATCTGCTCGGTGTTCCAATCGATAGCGAAGCGCTAAACTGGGCTATCATGTTCATGAGTACTGTGGCGTGGGGTGGCATAGGCGGTGTGACAAGCGCTTTGTGGTCGTTGCATCATCACATTTCGGTGGCCAAAGACTACGATCCGGTGGAGAATATGTGGTATCTTTCCCAGCCGGTGATGGGCATGGTACTGGGCGGAATCGTCTATCTCATAGTGGCATCTGGTTTCCTCGTCGTGCAGGTGGACCTGTCATCTCAGGGAACAGCTTTCGGTGCCCGGCTGCTACCTGCCGCCATCGCTGTGGTAGTGGGTTTCCGCCAAACGGTTGTGTTAACCCTGGTTGAACGAGTAGTGCAATTGCTGGTGCCCACCGATGATGGTGACAGCTCTACTCGGCCACCGATTTGACGGAAAACAGGGCCACAGGTATAATATCTTTCGCTCATATTCGGCAATCCTGATTGTCGATTGCTGGCGAAGCAAAAGCGGGCGAGGAGCGCGTCTTTACCTCTCCCGTTTTTTTGCTGTTTAATGCCCATACTGGTGTGTCATGTCGTGGCATTGCTGCACGCACTCGGGCAGAAAAGAAATAAAGAGGAGCACAAAGGATTAATGCCAAAGAGAACGTATCAGCCAAAGGTTCGACGTCGTCTGCGGGTCCACGGTTTCCGCAAGCGAATGAGCACCGGCGAAGGTCAGAATGTCGTCAAGCGTCGCCGACAGCGCGGGCGCAAGAGAATGGCGGCTAGCGTAAGCTACCGTAAACGTACCTGGTAAACTACCCACGGTTCACAGGGATCGACTGGCATTGAAGCGGTACCAGCGGTTGCGACCCAGCGGTCGCTTTGGAAAGGTGCGCCGCGAAGGCAAGTGCTGGGCTGCCCGGTTAATGGTGGTATGTGTGTTACCCAACAATCTCGACACGAGTCGGTTCGGGTTTTCGGTGAGTAAGCGGGTTGGAAAGGCAGTTGTGCGCAATCGTGTCCGGCGCCGGATTCGGGAGGTTGTGCGTCTTCGGCAACATCAAATCGCTCCTGGTTGGGATATCGTGTTTATTGCCCGGTCACCCATTGCCAGGGCCAATTATGGCGAAGTCGAACTGACGTGTGACCGGTTACTGGACAGGGCAGGTTTGTGGTTAGCTGTTCCCGGCCCCTCGGAAGAAATCAATGCGGGCATGTCTTCAGGTGGAAATACTGGTTTATGAGTTGGTTTGTGGTCACGCTTATCAAAGGATATCAGCGGTTTATTTCACCCTTCCTTGCCTCGAACTGTCGTTTTGAGCCAACCTGTTCGCATTATACGGTGGAAGCCGTTGAGCGCTACGGCGCCGCAAAGGGGTTGTGGCTGGGTGCAAAGAGAATCAGCCGGTGTAATCCTTTCAATGACGGCGGACCCGACCCGGTACCATAGACCTGGACAAAGGATAAAATAACAGTTATGTTGAACAAACGGGCAATAGGCCTGTTGCTAGTATTGGGGATCCTGGTGCTTTTGATGTCAGGTTGTGCACCCGTTGAACAGCCTGATGGCACATTAAAACCTCCAACCTGGATTGCTCCTATCGCAGCTCCCCTCCAGTGGGTTATCGAGTTTGTATACAACAGCATATTGACGCCGATCGGCCTCGCTTCCTACGGGCTTGCCATTATCCTGGTTACGGTCCTGATCCGCATGGCTCTCTATCCTCTGACACGCAAGCAGATGAGTTCCATGAAAAAGATGCAGGAAATCCAGCCTCGCATGAAGGAAATCCAGGATAAATATGGCAAGGATCGGGAAAAACTAGCGCAGAAGCAAATGGAATTGTACAAGGAGGAAGGGGTCAATCCGGCAGGGGGCTGTTTACCCATGCTGGTCCAGATGCCCATCCTTTTTGCCTTTTACTACGCGTTGTTGAGCCTGGGGGACAAACTGGCAGAACCCTTCCTGTGGATCCCCGATCTATCTTTTCCGGAATATCGGGAAGGCATGACATGGCTCTCACCGGTGACAATTGAGCACATATTTTCACCGGCGGTGCTTCCCTACCTGGTATTGCCCATCGTTTACATCCTGTCTCAGTTTGTGATGCAGAGAATGAGCACAGCAGCCAACCCATCTTCTCAGATGGCGGGTGGCACCGGCAATATCATGAAGCTGATGCCATTGATGTTTGGGTACATAACACTGATCGTTCCTTCTGGTTTGACGTTGTATTGGGTCACGTCAAACGTTGTCCAGATCATCCAGCAGGGCTTCACAACAGGGTGGAGTAGCTTGTGGCCCGGCAAGAAGGAAGAACCAGCCCTCGCTGCTGCCTCCGGCAGTTCAAAGCAAACAGTGCCCGTAACCAGTGACGGCTCAACCACAGATACCCAATCCACCGTGTCAGCCGGCCGGCGGCGAAAACTACGAAAGAAAAAGAGGTAAACTATGGTGTCGTCCCCCGGCGGCGAATTTCGCGGCAAAACAGTCAAGGAAGCGACCGATGCCGGCTTGGCCCAATTAGGGCTGACCAGTAATCAGGTCGAAATCGAGGTTCTAAGTAAAGGTAGTCGAGGTGTGCTGGGCTTTGGCGCCGAAGATGCTCGTGTCCGTATCACGCCAGTGACATCGTCCGAGTCATCCGCAAAGCTTTCAACTGAAGAAGCCGTGCAGCCTGAAGAAACAGCCATTGCCGAAACGGTTGAGAAGAGCATGGTCGTGGCGAGCGAGCCTGCTGCTGTCGAGCAGGTGGAAGATCAACAGCCCGTCGAAAGTGATCCAGAGGCAGCTGAGCCAGATGTGGCTGCCATTTCCGTCGGTCTGCTTCAAGGTTTGCTGGATCATATGGATGTTCACACCAACGTTCGAGCGGTGGAATACCAGGGTGTCCTGGACGCAGGCCAGGAACCGCCCCTGGTATTAAACATCGAGGGCGAAGACCTGGGCATTTTGATCGGACGGCGGGGCGAAACCCTGGCCGCGATTCAATACATCACGCGCCTGATGGTTAACCATCAGGTCCACCGGTGGACAAATCTGGTGGTGGATGTGGAGGGCTACAAGGCGCGACGAGAGCAGCAGTTGGTTCAGTTGGCGGAAAGAATGGCTGATCGAGCCGTTGAGTCTGGCCGCCCGGTTGTGTTGGAAGCCATGCCCGCCCGGGAGCGACGCATTGTTCATATTGCCCTGCGCAACAACCCCAACGTGTCGACGGAAAGCGTCGGTGAGGGTGATAATCGCAAGGTGACCATCATTCCCGTCGAATAGTTCCGTAGCTATCGGCACAAAAGGAAAACCGAAGCGCCTCCGGAAAACCTGGAGGCGCTTTTGATTCCGGCGAGTGTTTCAAGAGGCGTTGTGGGCAATGGTGACCATATCACCGGGAGCCGGCACCAGGACTCGTCTCGCAAAGTATCGTTCAGCCGCGATACGGTAGGCCTGGCTGGCAGTAGATCCGGTATCTTGCCGGTGCACCAGGGCCAGTTGTCTCACTCCCACTTCCTGGGCCATGCTTGCAGCCGTCGCGGCATCGGAATGTTTGGCTGCGTTCTCAGCAGGTGGGACAAGGTAGAATGAATCATGGATCAACAGATCCGCCCCCCTGGCCAGGTCGGCAATGTCCTCTTTGGGTCCTGTGTCCGAACTGTACACAACGATAGAGCCGTCTGTTGTAATCAGGCGAATGCCAAAACTGGGCACTGTGTGGTTACCGCGCGCCAACCGGTATTTCATGGACTCGGCACCAGGCAGCGAAAGCTCGCTCGTTTTTATCGACAGCGGGACAGAGTGGATGATTGGCTTCATGCGTTCCGCCAGGTTGGGATAGGCTGTAGAGACGAGTCGCCACGCAGCGGTCAAGACAGCAGGCACACCGATGATGAAAAGCCCCTGGTCGGGCCAAAAAAGGGTTCGGTTTAGGAGAAGCATTGGCAGCCCGAGAGTGTGATCGCCATGTTGATGGGATATGAATACATGGGTCAATTCCCCCGGATCGATGCCGGCGTCCTCCAGCTGGCGCATGATCGCCGGTCCACAGTCCAGAAGAATGGAAGTGCCGCCCTCGCGAACCAGAAGAGCCGTATGGTCGCTGGCCGGGAAAACTGCCATGGCGCCACCGACACCGAGAAAGAGGATCTCTGTCATAGAAAGTTTCCTTGCGTTTAGATCACCCCGTGCCGGTAAGCTGGCGCAGGTGTTGGCGCGCCACATCGGCGTACTCTCCGTTGGGCGCTTGCTTCAGATAGGATCGCCACTGTTCAATCGCCTCGCGATCCTGCTCCAGGGCTTCAAATGAAAGGGCCAGTCCCCGCATGGCTTGAGTCCGCTGAGGACTGATATCCAATACTGCCTGATAGAGTTCCAGGGCATCCGACCACAACTCCTGTTCCAGCAGGATATCTGCCTGGAGCATCAGCGAACCCACCTGATCATCAGGAGCGGCTATCGACTGGGCCACTCGCGCGGAATCCAGCGCTTGTGCAAGCTCGCCCTGGGCCCAATAGGTATTGGCAAGGCGCATGTGATACCATTGCTCATCCCGGTACTCCGGCCGGCGTGCCAGGGCTTGTTCGAAGGCTTCAAGGGCGAAGTCTGGCTGATCCGCCAACAGGTAAGCGTCACCCAGGAGAACGCGGTACCAGGCGTTTTCGGGTTGGATGTCCACCGCCTGTTGGTAGGAGTCCAGGGCATCTTCCAATTGGCCTGCATCACGGTAGGCGTGTCCGAGTCTGACATGGGCTGTTGTGTTGCTGTCATCCAGGGCGAGAGCAGCAACATAGTGTTCAATGGCCTGCTCTGGCCGGCCATTGAGCCGGTAGGTTTCACCTATTTCAATGGTAGCTGACAGGTTTTCCGGGTCCCGGGCCACGGCTGCTTCGAGATCCTCCACAGCGGCATCGATGCGCCCATCCTCCCTGCGGAGGATACCGCGTTGCATCAGGACACGTGCTGCCAATGCATCTCGTTGTGTGAGGCCCAAGGCACGGTTCAGCAGAATCTCGGCCCGTGAGATGTTGCCAATTTCGACCAGCGCCTCACTTAATTGCATGTAGGCTTCCACGTAATTGGGGTCAATGTCGGTAGCCAGTTCCAGTTCGACGATAGCATCACGTGCCTGTTCTGCCCTCAGGTAGGCTTTACCCAGTTCGAAATGAGCTTCAGCATTGTCGGGATTTGTCTCGACAGCAGTCTGGTATTGGCGCAAGGCCTCGTCAGTCTTGCCCTGCCTTGTGAGTGCATCACCCAGCTGCAGGTGGGCGCCAAGAAAGGCTGGATCGACAACCAGGGCGTCATAATAGTATTCCACCGCTCCCGCGAGGTTATCCTGGCTTTTCGCGAGGTTTCCCAGCTTGGTAAACGCCTGGGCACTGGACTCACCTTCCCCGATGGACTCGCTCATGATTTCACGAGCCTTCTCAATCTCTCCGGCATTCTGGTAGGCAACTCCCAGCTGAAGCCGGATATCGGTATGGTCCGGGTCGAGAGAAAGCGCCTGTTCCAGGTTTTCGATGGCCTCGCCCAAACGACCCTGTTGCCGGTATAGCTCTCCGAGATGAAAAAAGGCCAGGGCCAGATCCGGATGCAGGTCGATCGCGCGCAGGAAGCGGCGTTCCGCGGCGTCATCCTGTCCCATTACCTGGTAGGCCAGACCCATTTGAATGTATGCACCTGGGAAATCTTCTCCACCGGGCATTGCCAGAAGATCGGCAAAGGCAGCGATCGCCTCTTGCGGTTGGCCTGCCTTACGGTAGGCCTGGCCGAGTCTTAACATGGCCTCCGGATCCTCTGGTACCAGCTGGACCGTTTTCGAGTAATGATCCAGGGCCGCCGGCAGTTCGTCCTGCTCTTCGAGTGCCTTGCCCAGCGTTAAATGAGCCTGCCAGGTATCTGGCTGGATCGAAAGCGCCGTTGTAAGAGCGTCGGTGGCCAGTTCCGGTTGATCCGAATGGTAGTAGGTCTGACCCAGGCGGAGGTAAAGATCTGCGTTTTCGGGCAACGCGGCGATCCCGGCCTGATAGGTGTCGATGGCAGCTGTGAGATCACCCTGGCGGTCGTACAGCGAGCCCATCTGGAAATAGGTGCCGGAGTAGGCTGGATCCACTTCCAGTGCCAGACCATAGCTTTCCAATGCCTCAGCGATGTTGCCCTCACTTGCCAGCGTGTTGCCCTTTTTTGTATAGGCTGCGGCAAGGCTCCTGGCATCCGTTTCCCCCAGGCCGCCGATTTCCGCCAGGACAGTTTCTGCCTCTTCCTTCTTTCCCTGAGCCAGCAGGATTTCGCTCAACTGGAGATAGGCATCGACGAAGTCCGGATCGATATCCGTGGTTTTGCGAAAATAGGTCTCGGCGGCTTCCAGCTTGCCCTGGAGCCGATTAACCTCACCCAAGTGGAAGTGGATCTGCGGAAGTTCAGGGTCAAGAGCCAGGGCAGTCTCCAGCGTTTCGCTTGCTTCCTCATACTGGGCAAGTCCAATCAAAGCAATTCCCAGTTGAATGAGACCGTAGGGGTTCTCCGGATCAATCTGTGCCAGAGCCTGGAGTTGCTCCACGGCTTCATCCAGGTTCCCCTGCTTCCGATAGATCTGTCCCAGTCGCAGCATGGCCTCCGGGTCATCCTGTCTGATAGCCAAAGCTTTTTGATAGCTCTCTGCAGCAGCATCCAGCGCTTCCTGCTGCTCGTACAGTTTTCCCAGTTCCAACATTGCCTGGTGCATCACCGGGTTGAGTTCGATTGCCTGAGCCAACCGTTGTTCCGCATCGTTCAGGCGACCGGCCCGGCGATAGGCCTGACCCAGCCGGAAATGGGCCTCGGCGTCCCGGTCATCTGCCTCGACCGCGCGTTCGTAGGTGGCAAGCGCCTCCTCGCCGCGCGCTTGTTGTTCAAAAAGGTTGGCGAGTTGGAAATAGCTGCCAACATAGGAAGGGTCTGCCCCTTGAGCTTCCTTGTAGCGACCCTCGGCTGCCTCCAGGTCTCCCGCCTGTCGAAACACGTTGCCCAGTTTGGTCAGTGCCTGCGCAGCCTGGCGGGGTTGATCCGATGCGCCCTGCAAAACCCGGGCGAACGTCTCCACTGCTTTGGCCTGGTTGCCCAGGACCTGATAGGCGACTCCCAGTTCCACCAATAGATTGGCATCGGAAGGACTGGATTCAAGCAATTGTTCATAGTGTTCAACCGCCGCGGCAAAATCGCCGCCATCGCGATAGCTATTGGCAAGGACCAGGCGGAGATCATCGTTTCCAGGAATCTGCTGCAGGGCTTCGAGATAAAGCTCGATGGCCTCTGCGGAGCGATCCCGGGTCGCCAGAACCTGGCCCAACCAGAGATAGTTCCGCGGGCTTCCGGTATCGAGCCGGATTGCCTCGCGCAAATGGGGCTCGGCCTGGTCAAGTTGTCCCAGGCGTGCGTAGGTCTGGCCCAAAAAGAAGTTGGCATTTGGATTGTCTTGTGCTGCGGATACGGCACCCTCAAACTGCTGAAGGGCCTGGGACAACTGACCCCCGTTTAGATAGATCTGTCCCAGCTGGATAAACGATCCGGCAAAGTCATCCGCGATTTCCTGGGCCTGCTGATAGAGGGCAATGGCCTGATCGGTCTTCCCCTCCAGCGCGTCCAGATTGCCCAGGCGGGTCAGCGCAGAGGCCTGCGCGCGCGGATCGGTGACCGCAATCTCCAGGGCCTGCTCGAACTGATCCCGCGCATCCTCCAGCTTTCCCTGAGCCTGATAGATGCTGCCGATCTGTATGATTGCATCGGCAAAGGATGGGTTGGTGTTGAGAGTCTTGCGATATTGGCTGATGGCCCCACTGTCGTTTCCCTGTTCCCGGTAGATTTCCCCCATCTGGAAGTGGGCAAGGGCATAGTCGGGGTCCTTCTCCAGGGCAAGTTGGTACTGCTCGATAGCCTGCCCGGCCAAACCCTGGGCAATGTAGATGTTGCCCCGCTTAAACGCTGGCGCAGGAGAGATGGAATCGGCTGCTTCTGCCTGGTTGTAGCTGGCGAGAGCTGCCTCGAAATCGCCGGCGGCCATCAGGTCGTCGCCTTCCTTGAGAGCCCTGTTAAAAACGATGGCATCGATCTGAACAGGCGTTACCGGATCGGGCTGAAGGCCGGCAGCCAATAACAGGCCGGCCACGACAAAAAGGGGAAGCAACACCACGGCCACTAATGCAAATTTGACAGGTGTTGATAAACGAGACAATCGTTGGCTAAGAGAATTCACAGGTTCACCGATTGGCCGGGAGAAACCGGGTGAGTGGCTTGCCGCCAGTCGCTTGTGTGCACGGCTAACGGACCACCAGGCCCCGGGCTGCTAAACAATTCAGGTCCGGTCATTATACTTTGGACGAGCGGTGGGGACAAGAAAGGGGATGGTATGATGCCATGATGTCATTATGTCATTATGTCACAATGGCGCAATGGCGCAAGTGGCGCAGGAAGCAGCCCCGCGTTATCATAGGAGTCGAGGCTTTAGCTAAACTGAAGCCAGAATGGGAACAGGAGTTTTCGTAGGTCCGGCTACCAGCCGGACGATCTGGTACACCAGAGATGTCACGCTGATACGGAGAACTGGTGCTACCCGATCCCTTTTTCGTAACCCCGCAGCGCCAGTTGATCTCCCACCTCGGTGCCAGTGGCCGCGGCAGTCCCGGCCGGCAGCTCGACCACAAAGCGGGAGTCGCGGTGGATTCGACCGAAGCGCCATGGTTGCATCCCATGGTCGACGGCAACGACCCGAAGATCCCGGCTGACGTAAAGGACGTCGATGGGAAAACGCATGAAGTGGCTGTGGATCGAGTTGCAGGGCAGGATGAGCAGACCCTGGCCATCGGCCAGGTCTTTGCTGCCCATCAGGCCAACCAGGCGGGGCAAAAAGCTATCGGCCACCCGACCACGGGAGACGATGGTCCTGCTTCGGGTGAGGTTATCGATCTGTAACGCGTTGTTTTTCATTGGAGACTGGGTAGGAATTGAATATTGACCATTGATCGTTGACCATTGTCAATTGAATTACCCTGGCCACAAGCCCCAGGTTTGCAGCAAGACCAACCATGCACCCAGCGCCAGGTAAGGCCCGTAGGCAATGGGATCCTTGCGGCCGGCCCGGCGGGTGATCAAGAGTAGGGCGGCCGCTATGCCGCCGGCGATGACGCCCAGCAGTATGGCGCTGAGGATGACAGGGAAACCCAGCAGCGCGCCAAGAGCCGCCTCCAACTTGACATCGCCCATGCCCATGGTGCCGCGGCTGGCGAAGCGCAGGGTCAGAAACAGGCCGCCACCTATCAGGAGACCGATCAATGCCGCCGGCAAGCCTGGTTGTTGCAGCCAGGCGAGCTGCACTGCCGCCCACACCAACAGACTCGCTACCAGGGGGTTGGGAATGCGCCGCACCTGGAAATCGACCAGGGAGATGCACAGCAACAGGGCGGTGACCACCAGCGCAGCTACGACCACAGTCAACTCGGAGGCCTGCCAGCCCACGTACGCGCCCCACAGCATCATGAAGGCGAGAGTTGCTGCTGCCAGTAGGGGAAACTCGCGCGCATCCAGAGGTTTCGCGTCCAGTGTATCAACGCGGTAATGAGCCACGAAATGTTCGGCGGCCAGCCATACCAGCCAACCCACGACTAGTCCAGCCACGCCAGCCGCGCCTGCCTGCCATGTCATTATTGAACCATCCGATAGTGTCAGGAAAGAAAACCTCCGAAGAGAACACTTCTCTCCGGAAGTTGTATGCACCTCACAAAAGTAGAGTTGCTACTCGATCAGGCTGACGGCATTGACCCCACCAGGAATGGGAGGCGTTCCGCTGGTGCTGCCACAGAAGGTGTCGCATGGAGTGCAGGAGACGCTGACAACGATAACCTTGTCCTTCCATGGGGGCACTCCCCCGTCCAGCCTGGGCAATTCGAATTGCTGGATCCATCCGATCACGTCGATACAGCCGAGGCCAGTTATGTGGTAGGTAGTGCCGCCCGGACAGGAAATGCCGGGGCATCCCGTGTAGTCGAAAATGGGAACACTCACCTGATCACCTGCTCGGGCTTCCACATCACTCCGGGCAGCTGCACGCACACCGTTATCGCCGGCAAAGCATGCCGGTATGGTAATCTGAGCTGCTGAATCGTTCAGAATCCAGCATCTGAGTTCGCTGGTGCCGCATCCTGACTGTGCGCAGGTTTCCCCATAGGTATCGTCAACGACATCGGAAAAATCAAGCCAGGAGCGACCGGTGCTGTTCAGCACGTCGATTATCCCGTCGACATCTACATCGCAATCATAGATCAAACAATCGGCGTCCTGGTTCATGTTGTTGCCAGCCCAGACGTAGAATGGCGTGCCGCAGGGTCGGGATGGATCGAGGAGCTGAAGCCATTGCGATTCCGAGAATCCAATGGGCCACAATCCACAGACCCGATCTGCGCCACCACAGACGGCGGTTGCCCGTGCACCCGGGTTGAACTGACTCTGGCCCAGGACACTGGCTGCCAGGGAGGGAATCGTCTGGCTAACGACCACGGTCATGTGGTAGGCGCTGGCTGGCGTAGGAAACCCAATGCCGGCCCCTGTAGCGTAGGTCAGGGCGACCGTGGTCGCCGGGCCCTGTGCCGCCGCCCAGGTTTGATCCTCGAAACAGATCTGGCGCGCACCTTCCAACGCCCCGGCATCGGCGGCATTCTGGAGTTGCCGGCGCTTAAGGTAGACCTGGCCCACGTCGACAGCCAGCGCCAGGAAGCCCAGAAGCACCACCAACATCAACGCGACCTGGACCAGGGTCTGGCCGTCGTTCTGTTTACGCTGTTCGCTCATTGACCGGTCTCCTGCCAAAAACCACCACACTCAAGTACGCACTGTACATGCTAAATCCAAATACCCATACCAAGGACCGACAAAAATGACATTGCCCTAACCGGAGTCGTTTCCAAACCAATCCATGCGCGCTCGCGCCGTGAGTGTGAAATTACCCATACCGGTAATGCCGGTCATCCACATGATATGGGGATAGGTAACAGTGACGACATACTGCCTGTTACCCGTTGTCGGGCATCCGGTATTTACCGGGTCGGGCTGAATCGTTATGTTGGCGCTCGTTAACGTGATCCCGCTGCCAGCCGCCTCGGCGATAACCGCATCCTGAATAGCGGTTTTCAGTGCTGCACGCTGGGTTGCATTGGTAGGCTGGCATGGCAGCCGGATGGCATAACGCGCGCCGTCCCGGGCGGCGTTGGCGATGGTGATATAGCCACGAAACATGCGCCCCAGATCCCATACGCCCGCCACCAGCAACGCGAGCAGCACAAACACGACCGCCAGCTCGACTAACTGGGAGCCACGGTCTTCACGGGTGCGCCGGATTCTATCCGCCCGGTTCATTGATCGATTTCCCTCGCTATCTCTTGCCCTGTTCTCTTGTATATCTATTATAAGGCCTGAACACGCCCTTGTCAATGGACATAGGCCATGTTTACAACCCAGTTTTCCCAAGTGTGTTTGAGACTGCCACGTCGATCTCGCTGGATTGCTCCCGCAGCCTTTACTCAATTACTGCCGTCGCTCGATCTCCTCGCAGTGACAGATTTCCTGATGCTGTCATTATGGAGAATTACTGCCCTGACGCTCATTCACCCTCCAGCGAGGCCGGTGGTGTTGGTGTAACCGCTGGGCTGATCTCTCCAGGCCGGTCGTAGAGCCATAGGTTGACCTGATCGACGCCCTGTTGCGTCGCATCGTTCAGCTCTTGCAAACCCTGCTCGAGCCACGATTCGGCGGTTTCAATGGTGCCAGCTTCGGTCAACTGGTTCCAGGTGGGGCTGGCCAGCCGTATGCCGGCGGAAAGGGCTGCTATCAGCGCCATGGCCGCCAGGGCAACCAGGCCCGGTTGGAGCAGTGAACGCCGCTCAGACGATAGCGGCGAATCGTCCGCCAACCTTGCCGCGCGCATCTCGCTCACGGTTGCCGGTATGATGGACAGTCCCATGGTTATCAAGACCAACTGCAGGCCATCGTTGGTAGCCAATTCCGGTCCATTCCGTCCAGACAGGGCGTTCCAGAGCAGAAGGCCCACGACCGCTGTTGCTCCCAGTGCCAGCATCCATAGAATGATCTTGACCAGATAGCGCATCGTTGCATAGGGTACAGTCCATGCCGTGCGCTGGCCCAGTCCCCGCACCAGGCCGAAAACGGCCCACAACAGTCCGATGGCCAGAGCCCAGAACAGCGTAGGCGAGGTGAAGGAAGCAGGTGCTGCCAGGCCGCCGATTTCGCCCAACAAAGCGCCGATACCCCCACCTACCAGGCCGGCTACCAGGCCGTCAAGGAGAGGACGAAGGCCGTAACGACTGAGAGTCGCCGGCTCGCCACTCACCCTCACTTGCACGGGCACCGCCACGGGTTGGGTCGCTGCACTGGAGTCGATCAGCAAATCGGCCTGCCAGGGGGTGGCGCTGATGGGCAGGCTTGAGGTGTCAACGGTAATCACGGCTTCCTGGGGCCCACCGCTGAAACTGCGCGGTTCCACCTGGAGCCACGGTTGGCTGGCGCTGATGTTTCCGAATAGATAGCCGCGCCCCGGGCCTTTGCGTATCTTCACACGCCCGCGACAGGACCCACCTGATACCACACAGCCCAGGTTTAGAGGCCAGGGATGTACGTTCAGCCGAGGTCGATCTACCAGGCCTGTGCCGATCAGAAACATCTCCAGGGGCACCCTTGGGTCGCTTTCGCGCCCCTGCAGAACCTGCTGAGCCAGGTCGGCCAGATCAAGAGCACCCTCTGCCTCCAGCCATGCTTGCAACGTGCCGTTGTTAAGGTGATAGATTCCAACCTCGGGGTGGCGGTCCATATGCTGTACTGCGTCCCGAACCGTCCAGGCTTTTTTGCCACCAAACAGGCCCCCGGAGCGAAAGATGAAAGGGGTTTTTGTTCGTTGGGAGGCAGACAGCCTGCGGGCGTGCAACGCGTGAGCCAGATTGCGCCTGTCATAGCGATCTGGCAAACCACCGACGCTGGGAACCGGCATGGTCACGATTACACTTACCACGTTACCGGGGAAGGTCACCATCATGTCTGGTGCCACGCCGGGCACCAGGCGGGCATCGGGGTTGGTAAGCACCAGCAAGTGGTAAATGGCCGGTGCCTCCTGGCTTCGCAACTCATCGCGCGCAAATGTGGCCAGAAACGCGGTGTTCTTTTGGGCTTCAGCGGCCGGGTCTGGATAGGTGCCCGGCTGGCCATCAGGTGTTATCACCTGCCAGGGCTTGCCCGGCACCGGCCGGACTTCCCCGGCCCAGTCCTTCAGGTGCAGGACAAAGAGGCCCTGCGATCCAACGACTACCATATCCAGGGCATGTCCCTGAACGGTGGGTCGCTCGACGACCACGTAGTCATCAGGCAGCGTCTCGCTCAGGATCGCCCCAAGCGAGTCCGGCTCTGGCCAGCCATCGTTCATTAAGAACTCTGCCATCTGACGTGCCCCCTTCCCGCTATGAGAAGCCTGTGCAATGGCGCTTCAGCGATAGGCAACCGGAGCGGGAGGTGAATTCGAACAGCTTGTTTATTCCAGAACCAGTTTTTCATCCACCAGGCGTTCCCTTACGAAACGCCCCTCGGTAATGAAGCGAAAGTGGGCCGCGTCGAGCCGGTACTCCATATCCACGGCGTTGCGGCCAGCCCGGTTCTTCTCCACAGTCATCACAACCCAACCGCGCATGGCGTCGGCCATCCCGGGGTTGTAGACCATATGCTCGCGGCTGACAATGGCCCATTTGTTGTTGAGGATCAGTCCGACATCGGCCTCGTATTGCAATGCAGAGCTGCCGCGCAGGTCGCTCAGACGCATACGCTTTGATTTCAGGCCGATCCGGTCGGAAGCCGCGATCGCGACGACCTGGACTCCCAGCGCCATGGCCAGCTCCTTCAGCCCCTGGGTCAGGTGGGTGGTGACCTCGGTTTCAGGTTGAAGGGTTGCCCAGTTGACCGGGATTTTCTGCAGGTAGTCCACCACCACCACTAGCTGCCCGGTGCCCGCCCTGGCAGCGTCATTCACCCAGCGCCGAACATCGTCAAGGGTCGAAGTATCGCCGCTGGCCTTGACCAGGATCAAACGATCGCCGTAATCGGCCATCGTTTCAACCACCGGGCGGTAGCGCGGGGTCATCTGGAGGCGGTTGATCAGCCCGGCACCTGTGCTAGCGTCCTGGGCCATCTGGGCCAGGCGGCGCAGGGTGAGCGCCTGGTCGCCATCCCCTCGTTCGGCGCTCTCCAGGCAAAGCAGACGGGACATGAGGTGGTCCCGGTCGTGTTCGTAGCAGATATACATGGCGCGCGCGTTCGGGTTGGATCGCACGATATTGCGAGCCATCTGCAGGCCGAAAATGGTCTTGCCGACGCCAAAGGCGCCGCCGATGATCAGCAACTCACCCCGCCGCATACCACCGTTGAGGATATCATCCAGGGGATCGAAGCCGGTGGGCAACGAGATGTAGCGCGAGGTCTCGCCGCGCGCGGCTTCCTCTTCAACCCGGGTCATCACCTCTGCCAGGGTGGCTGGCCCGGTGCGTTCCATTTCAATGATATGGGGCGAGTGATGGCGAGCCTCCAGCACGATTCCGTCGCCTGAGCCGCCGCCTCCAGGATCTGTCATAACGTCGTATCCACCTTCAACAATCTGTGGGATCCATGGTTAGCTGTCAATAAAGCTCACCAGCGTCGTTTCTGCTGCACTGGTGAGAAGGTGCTCGGCGGAACCGAGAGACCTTCCGCCTGAATCTTGTCCATGAACTTGGGGCGCACGCCGGTGGCGGTGAAATGGCCCTCCACCTTGCCGTTTTTTACACCGCTTTGCACGTAACGGAAGATGTCCTGCATTACAATGACATCTCCCTCCATGCCCTGCACCTCAGTGATCTGTACCACGCGCCGGGTACCGTCCACCAGGCGATCCAGGTGCACGATAAGGTCGAAGGCCGAGGCGATCTGCTCGCGCACAGCCTTTAGCGGCAGGTCCATGCCAGCCATGAGTACCATGGTCTCGACGCGATGCAGCGTATCGCGCGGGCTGTTGGAGTGGGCAGTGGTCAGAGAGCCGTCGTGGCCAGTATTCATGGCCTGCAGCATGTCCAGGGCTTCCCCACCACGCACCTCACCGACCACGATGCGGTCGGGACGCATGCGCAACGAATTGATCACCAGTTGGCGGATCCTCACCTCCCCTTTGCCTTCCACGTTGGCCGGCCGCGCTTCCAGGCGGACCAGGTGGCGCTGGTGGAGCTGCAACTCGGCTGCATCCTCGATAGTGACGATACGCTCGCCGTCGGGTAGAAAGCTGGAAAGCACATTGAGCAGGGTGGTTTTTCCGGTGCTGGTGCCACCCGACACCACGAAATTCAAGCGGGCCTGGACACAGGTGCGCAGAAAGTCGAGCCACTCCCGTGGCAAAGTGTCCAGGCGCACCATGTCCTCGCCGGTGAAAGCGGCGCGAGAGAATTTACGGATGCTGATGCATGGTCCCATCAATGACAGGGGTGGGATGATGACATTGACGCGCGAGCCATCGGGCATACGTGCATCGACCATGGGGCTGCTCTCGTCCACTCGCCGGCCCAGGGGAGAGACAATGCGATCGATGATTCGCATCAACTCCTGGTCATCACGAAAACTCAGATCCGTTTCCTGCAAAATGCCATTGCGTTCGATGTAGATCTGATTCGGCCCGTTAACCAGGACTTCGGTGATGCTCTCGTCGCGCATGAGCGGCTCCAGCACGCCGAAACCCAGGATGTCGGACACGATCTTCTCGAAGAATTCTGCTCGCTCCGTGCGGCTAAGGGGTAACCCTTCATCGACGATGACTTCGTTGAAGATACGTTCGAGGGCCCGGCGGACCTCGTCGGGATTCTCCGAGGTGACCGCGGGACTCAACTCCGACAGCAGTCGTCGTTGCACACGGTCGCGCACCTGGTTATAGGCGCCGTTATCATTCAGTGGGGAGCCGTAAGCCCGCGAACGCGAACTATTGACCCGGGGTGAGTTTCGTTTAAGGTTGACCATTTAGATTCCTATCGTTTCAATACTGTTACTTGATCCACACCGGGTTGTACTCGTCCCAGGTGGTGCTGCTGACCTTGGTCCACAGGCGCATATCATCGGCGTCGATGACGTAGATCTGCTTGGTGCCCTCGCGGTTGGACCAGAATACGATGTGCTGGCCGTCCGATGACCAGGAGGGATGTTTATCCCACTCCCAGTCGTTATGAGTCAGGTTCCATTGCTCGGTGCCATCCTGCGAGTTGGCGATCCAGATGTCGTCGCTGGTCTTGTTCTGGCTGACGAAGGCGATGCGCCGGCCATCGGGGGACCAGACCGGGTCATAGGCCACCTTGGTCAATCCCTGGGAGATCTTCCAGGTGGGCAAGATATCCTGGACGCCGCCGGGTGGCGGCTGGCACTGGGCGTAGACGGCCGGATAATCATCGTCGCCGGTCTGGATGGTATAAGTGCGGCAGTTGCCGTCAGGCGACCAGGTTTCCCGCTCGCGCACCAGTTCGTACATCTCCTTCAGTTCGGGAGCATCGCCCAGATAGGTACGCCCGGTGCCGTCACCGTTCATGACCCACCAGCCTCTCTGTTCCGGTTTGTCGGCCCGGAAGAGGATTTTGCCCCGGTAGCGCTGGACGAGCGCTTCTGCCGAGAGTGGTGTGGGCGTCGGCGCTGGCGGTGCAGTCGGTCGCGGCGTGGGCGTGGGCGTCGCTGTCGGCGTGGCTGTCGGCGTCGCTGTGGGGGTGCTGGTGGGTGTTACACAGGCTACCGCTTCCTCGAAACGGGAGCAGGCCAGCGTATTGTCGTCCACCGGCAACTCCTGGCACCCCTTGCGATACTGTTCGTAGGCATCGTTGCAGTTGCCGGCAGCGCGGAATCGGTCACCACTGCCCACATAGGCATCGTAGAGGGTGTTGAGGGCCAGCCCATCCAGGTAGCCTGGGTTCAGGTCGTAGACGGAACGCAGCAAGGGCAGCGCCTGGTCCACCTGATCGTTGTCGAAGCGCTCCTTGCCCACGAGGAAACGGCTGGCCAGGTCGCGCTGCAGGGATGCCTCGGCAGCCTTGGGGCGCAGCACCAGCGTTTTTTCGAAGTGCTCCAGCGCCACGGGCAACTGGGACACCTGGGGCGGGACCTGGATGACAATCTCCTGGCCCAGTGCCAGATGACAATCGGCCAGGTAGCGCTCGACCTTGGGACGCTGATAGTCAAGGTCGGTGTTGCGCACCTGTTCCAGCTTGACCAGCGCCTCCTGGCAGTGTCCGGCCTGGGCCAGGACCGCACCTTCCTGGAAGTTCTGGATCATTTTCTGGCGCTTTTTGATCTGTTGCAGGTATGTCTCCAAGTCGGCGTTTCGCCAGCCAGGATAACGTTCCTGCAAATCCAAAAAGGCCAGTTGCGCTGCCGTGAGTTCTCCCTCATTCAAGCTGGCTATGGCATTCTCAAGAAGGCCCCTGCGTTCCTGGCCGATGGTTATTTCATTCAGCAGTTCGGCTGCACCTGGGTATTCGGGCGCTTCCGCCAGCAGTTCGTTGAGGGTTGTTTGTGCCAGGTCGTAATCTTCGTTTTCGACACCCGTCTCTGCCCTGCTGAACAGTGATTGACGCCGTATCCTGTCCTGTTGCGCTTGCTGCCAGGGAATGAGTTGACTGTTAACCAGGTTGATACCCTGGTAAACCATAAAAACAAGCAAGGCCAGAATGAGCCCGCGCACCAGCCATTTGCGCCAGGGGAAGGTAGAGCGTTTGGGCCGTACCCGCACAGCGCTGTCCAGTTTGGCCTTGAAGCGCGCTTCCGCCAACATCTGTTCTACCGAGCTATCGTCCGGATACTGCTGCGCCAGGGCCTCAAAGCAGCGAATAGCCTCCTGCCAGCGGCCTGCCTGCAGATGGGCCATGCCCTGGCTATAGAGGGGATCGTCGTATCCCAGGTTTTGTCCGGAAGCTATCGTCACGGGATGTCCTTGATTGTCAGCTTCTCATTTAGCCGCCGCCGAGGGTGCGGAAGAGATCGATAAAGGCTGGGATGGTGGGACCCAGGATCACCACCAACATGGCTGGAAAGATGAACAGCGCCAGGGGGATAACCATCTTGACGCCCGCCTGGCGGGCCAACTCCTCGGCTCGCTGGCGCCGTTTGACCCGCATCTGGGCCGCCTGGGTATGCAGCACCTCCGCAATGCTGACTCCCAGGGTGCTGGACTGGATCAACACGGCCACAAAGGTACGCAGGTCCTGCACGCCGGTACGTTCCACCATGCGCTGCAGGGCCACGTTGCGGGAGGTACCCATGCGCATTTCAGCCACGGCCCGGCGAAACTCCTGGGTCAGGGGGTTGTCCCAGCGCTCCCCTACCCGCAACAGAGCCGATTCAAAGGCCAGGCCGGCTTCCACGCCGATGGTCAACATATCCAGGGCATCGGGCAAAGCCCGCTGGATCTGGTACTGGCGCTTGCGCACTCTCCGTTTGAGCCAGTAGGTCACCAGCAGATAGCCCATGACCGCCATGGCCAGGCTGAACAACAATGACCGGGTGAAACCCTGATTGCGGTTCACCAACAGGAACGCGCCCACTGCCATCAGCAGCGCCACCAGCACACGCAGGCCCATAAAATCGAGGGCGGTCATGCTGCCCGGGTTACCCGCCATGACCAGCTGGTGCTGGATGGCAGGGATAGACCCCTGGGGCAATATGCGTCCCAGCAGGCTCAACCCACTGCGGGCAGGGGGCAGGATCACCCGGCTGACGAAGGGCTGGCTCATCTCCCCTTCCAGCACCATGTCGGCCCGGTCCAGGTAATCCTCCAGTCGCTCCTCCACCTGCCTGGGTGGGCGCGCCGGTGCAAAGGCCATCCATACCAGAACCACCGCCAGGGCAACCAGGGCGGCAAACAAAAAGGGGGAAACCAGGCCAGCAAATTCCGTTAACATTCGGCGTCTCAGATGATGGGCTAAGGGCGTTCTCTTAACTTTTTTTTACACGTCGATGTCCACGATACGGCGGATAATCAGAAAACCGATGAGCTGCAGAATCAGGGCAGCCACCGGCAGCAGGCGGATCCAGCCGGGCTCAAACAGGCGGCTGATGTACATTGGCACGATGAGGAACATGGCCAGGCCGACGATGAAGGGCAGCGCAGCCAGCACATAGCCGGTGAAGCGCTGTTGAGCGGTCATGACCTGAACATCGCGCAGCAGGCGGATGCGGTCACGAACGGTGTAACTGATGGTGTCGAGAGTCTGGGCCAGGTTGCCACCTGTCTCATATTGGACGTTGATGGCGGTCACCACCATATCCCAGTCCACACTGCCGACGCGCTCGGCCATGTCGGAAAGGGCTCGCTGCATCGGTACGCCCAGGGTGATGGCCTGCATGACCCGGGAAAATTCCTTTGAGGCTGGCTCTGCCATCTCGTCCACCAGCAGGCCCATGGCCTGGGTCAGGCCGTAACCGGCCCGCAGGGCGCCTACCATCAAGGTGAGAATGTCCGGTATCTGCTCGGTGAAGGCCCTGCGGCGGCGGTTTTCCCGCACCCGCAGGTAAAAGAGAGGCAGGAACCCACCCAGGGCCGCCAGCACCAGGGCCAGCAGGACACCGCCGCGCCACAGGCCGATCAGCAGGCCGGCCAGGGCCGCACCGAAAATGATCAGGAAATACTCGGCTGCCGTCATGGATATGTCGGCCCGGGTAAGCGACCCGGCAAGGCGGGGCCCAAAACCGAAACCGGCCAACGTACGATTCAGCGCCGGCAGGCGACTGCGTTGGCCCAGGTAGCCTTCCGCGCCGGTATCGAGGGTGCCGCTGTATTCGGTCAGCCGTTCTTCCACCGGGTTGGCCGCGCCGAACATGCGCCAGAGGGCCATAAAGCCCATGAGCACGGAAAGTGCTACCAGCAATGAGACGAGTATTGGTCCAAATGTCATGGTGACATGATGACACGATGACATATTGACATCATCATGATTGTGATTCCACCGCTTTGGAGCGGCGGAAGAGGCGATCCAGGAAGCTGCTACCGGACTGAGTTTGCACGCCTTGCCAGGTGGGGTCCTCGCGCGCCACATCCTCGATCAGGCTTTGCGAGAAGCTCTTGAAGGAGCGGGCCAGCGAACTGCGGCCATGACTCATGGTCAGCGGCACGCCCCGGTTGACACTATGGGTGGCCAGCGCCTGGTCGTCGGGAATGCGCTGTTGAACCGATACCCGCAGGCGCTCTTCGATGTCGCTCACCGGTATGCCACCTTTCATGCTGGCACGGTTGAGTACCAGCCAGACCCGCTCGTCGGGATAACCCCGTTCATGGAGCAGGTCCATCATCAGGCGTGTGTTGCGCAGCCCCACCATTTCGGGCAGCACCGACATGACAATGCGGTCGGCGCCGTCCAGAAAGGCGAATGCCGTTTCATCCATGGGCAGCCCCAGGTCCACGACTACCCAGGGAAACATGCGTTTGAGCAACGCCAGGATTTGCTGAACCTGCGGCAGCGAGATGGGGTTCGAAAGGTCAGCCGGCGGTGGCGCCAGCAGCACCTGGACGCCAGATACATGCGGCATCATAACGCCCATGATCAGGTCGGGGTCCAGCCTGGCCAACCGGGGCAACAGATCCAACACCGTGCGCTGTCCGGGCAGATTCAGGGCGACATCGATGGCCGGGGCAGCATAATCGGCGTCCACCAGGGCGACCGGCTGACCGGTGACCTGGTGCAGGCTGATGGCGGTGTTGATGGCCAGGGTGGTGCGACCGGTACCCCCTTTGGGCGCACAGAAAACTACGCTGCGACCGGGCTGAATCTCCGTCCCAATCTCACTATAGGCAGCCACGGCGGCGGGACGGCCAAGCAGCTGGCGCAAGGAAGCCTCCAGGTCCTCGGCCTGCAGCGGTTTAACCACAAAACCGCGGGCACCGGCCAGCACCGCCTGCTGGGCCATTTCCATGGCATCGGCGGGCACCAGCATCAGGATGGCCGCACCGGGGGCCCGGGTCTGAAGCTGGCGGATCAAGCCGGCTACATCGGCGTTGCCCAGGGCATTGTCCAGCAGCACCACGTGGGGGATCAGGTCCTGGGCGCGCAGGGGAGCCAGATCCGGTTGGGATATCCAATAAAGCCGGTACTCGCCGATTCGCCCGGTCAGGGCTTCAGTTACCTCGTCGCGAACGTTTTCTTCGACGCTGACAAGCAACATGCGAAGGGTTTCGCCTGGAATCAATCCTGCCACGCCGGTTCTCCGTTAACCTGAATTAGCCAGAAACACGAAGGGGGTTGAAAAGACATAACGATTATCGCCCCACGGCGTTGGGAATCTCGTAACGGTCCAGCATGTAATCCACATCCACCGGTTCCGTCTCAAAGGGCCCCTCATCTCCGGGTGCCCGCACCACAATGTCGACGATACCGCCGGCATCCTTGACATACTTGAGGGTCAACGCATCCTGGGGGGTAACGGTCAATAAAATGGCTTGCGGCGCGTTGCTCGTGCCACCGGTGGTGGTTTCTCCGCCGACGATGGCAGCGATGGTCAGGTTCTGCAGAAGGTTAAAGGTTGCCTGCTCCGTGTCATCTCTGCCCTCGACGCCCCGGTCGGTGGGGAAGTCCAGCGAAAAGAGCAGATCGACGTGGTCTCCTGGCTTGAGGAACGCAATCCGGCTCATCAGGTCCTCGATGGGAAAAGCCATCAGCACCTCGCCGTCGGAGAGAACCAAAGCTATGCGCCCGTCGCCGGAGATGAGATTGGGATCGGCCAGGCGTTCAGCCAGCAACACCTCGCCGGGGACGAGATTGCCCAAGGTAATCTTGCCGATGGCATTCTCCAGGTCGTCCACATATCCCTCAGGTACGGCACCGGCCGGGACATCCCGTGCCTCCAGCATATCTGCCGTGAGCAGGGTACCCACCTCGATATTCTGGGTGGCCACCACCACCGGGCGCTCGGCACCGGCAACCAAGGGCCCTTGCCCGTCCGGGGTCTCGCTGAGCTGGTTCAGGGTCAGGAACGCGACAACGCCGGCCAGGATGGCCACCACCACGCCGGCCGTAAGCCACAGGCATCCACGAGTGCGCACCATATAGTGCTCCTATTCTAGCCGCATGGTTGACCGGCTGCCCAGGGTCAGGCCGCTGGGCAAAAAGGGCTCGATCAAGCCGAAGAAAGGGTTGTAATCGTAGCGGATCTCCACGCTGATCTCGGCTGCGTTGGGCCTGGACACGGTGACCGCCAACTGACCGGGATCCAGGGCGAGCGCTTTGGTACATGCTGCGACAACAACAGCGTGAGTGCCTGGACAGGTCTCATTGACCGATCCGCCGATAGCCGGAATATAGGTGCTGGGATCTGGACTCGACCGGCGCACTACCGACCAGCGCGCGCCCTCGCGCGCCACGTTGGTAACGCTGTTTTGGGAGAATATGATAATGCCGAACTCGATAATCCCCAAAATCAGCAGGAATAGCACGAAAAAGACAATGGCGTATTCCACTAACTCCTGGCCGCCGTTATCTTTTCGACACAAAGGCATGGCATTCCCTCCGGATGCGGATATCAACGGTACCGCCCCCAGTATACCTGATATGGAATAGAGTTACAAGCCAAAAACAGGGGAACGCAGCCAAATGGCAGCGGCCTTGCAGATCGTGCCGCTGCCATTTGGTGCCTGAGGGCTTAACGCCGATTAGCTACTAAACCAGCCACTAATGTTGGTGCTGAAGTTGCCAAATACGGTGCTGAGATTGGTGCCGACGGCGACCACCGCCAGCAATACAACCATGGCAATCAGCCCCAACAGAATGGCATACTCGGCCAGGTCCTGGCCCTCTTCATCGGAAAAGATCGAGGTAAGGTAAGTGAACAGATACTGTAACATGGTTTGGGTCCTCCGTGGTTGAAATGGATTGCCGCCCGCTGTTCAGGCAGCATGTTGGTTGAGATAGTGGAACACAGGTCCCGCTCTCCTGGTGAGGTTACCAGCCTCTCGTTGGTTCTTGCGGTGGTACCAACAAATAGTGGATTTTTCCGCGTCTTAATTATAGCACCAAAACTCTCCGCACGACGGCGCCAGTTCTTAGAACATCCTTAGAAGGTCGATAAAACTGCAGCGGCGCTTGTCAAATTGTCTGCTTCAGGCTAATATAACTGGAGTTACGCAGGTAACGGTCGGTGGTCAGCAGTCGGCGTAACATCAATTTCTAATACGCGTTGTCATGCAAAAGCAAGTTTTTCGCCCGCGAAACTGGATAGCTGGCCTGCGTATCGAGCATGTGTGGGCACTATCGGTGCTCTTTGTGATTTTCTTTTTTGCCAGTACCCATCCTCTGCGTCCCCACGACTTCTGGTGGCATCTGCGAGCTGGCCAGGTGATTGCAGCGACCGGGGCAATCCCGACTGTCGACCAGTTTTCATACACCATGGCCGGAACACCCTACGACAACTTCGCGGCCTTCTGGCTGGTGGAACTGGCGTTTTTCGGCCTCTACTCCCTCGGTGGGCCGGCTTCAGTCATCTTCTCCAACGCTGTTGTCATCACGGCGGCGTGTGCCGTACTACTGGTCCTATGTTGGCAGGTATCTGGCAATTGGCGGGCTGCGGCCGCCGGCACCTTTTTTGCTGCCCTGCTGGGCTATAACGACTGGAATGTGCGGCCCCAGGATGCGGCCTTTCTGTTGGGGGCAATATTCCTCTGGGCCATCTACGCGTACCGCCGTCAGCCGCGAAGCTGGCTGTTGGCGGTCTTTCCGATGACGATGCTTCTCTGGGCCAATAGCCATGGCTCGTTCACGGTGGGATTTCTGATGCTGGGAATCTGGCTGGCCAATGCGGTCGGACAGGCACTATACCGGCGAGTTGCCTCCGGGGAATGGATTTCGGCCCGCCAGGTGGTCCCACCGGCGGCAGCGTTGGGGCTCTCGGCGATGGCGGCGCTGGTCAACCCCAGGGGAGCGGGCCTGATCAGCTATGTGGGATCTCTGGCAGCCAATCCTGCAGTGCAGAAGCTGGCGACCGAGTGGGCGGCGCCCTCGTTCGGTACGGTGTCAGGTACGATCTTCTTTCTCGGGTTGTTATTGGTTGTGGTATTGTTAGTGGTCTCGCCGCTGCGTCCAGGTCTTTTTGAGGTACTCACTCTGCTGCTATTTGCCGGCCTGGCGCTGCGCACTTCGCGCGGCATTTCGTGGTTTGGCCTGGCGCTGGCGCCGATCGTGTCCAGGCATCTGGTGGCGGCCGCCAACCGGGTTGGGTCGATGCCAGACAGGAGAGTACCAGAAGGCTCGGTTCGGGAGGGGGATGGCCGCCAATATCCAGTCCTCAACTATCTCATCGCTGCAGGCCTGGTTGTTGGCATGGTGTTTTCCACCCCCTGGTTGAAGGATCGATTGCCCTTGCCGGCGTTTCGTCGCAACTTGATCTCCGACGAGACTCCGGTAGTTGCCACCGACTTCATGAAACAACAGCAGCTACCGGGTAAACTGTTTCACGAGATGGGCTTTGGCAGCTATCTGATCTGGGCTGCCTATCCCGACTACCAGGTCTTTGTGGATCCCAGGATTGAGCTTTACCCCCTGTCCCTATGGCAGGAATACCAGTCGCTCTCGGCCGCCGAGGGCGACTGGCAGCAACGGCTGGTGGACATGGGAGTCAACACCCTGATGCTTGGCCCGAAAAATCAACGAGGGTTGGTCGAGGCTGCCAGGCAATCCCCGAATTGGCGTCAGGTTTACACGGATCCGGCCGCTGTGATATTTATCCGTACCGGTGGTCCGCCAACGGCAGAGGGAACGCCGTGATGTCCGTACGTGTAACGAGAGGTGGATCGTGACAGAACATACAGTCGATTCTGGATCAGCCGATATTCTGCCGGTTCGCAGGGCCTGGGGCCGTACAATTCTGTTGTTGGTCCCTCTCATGATCCTGGTGGCGGGCTCCTACTTTTTCCGCAACACTGATCCTGACTACTGGTGGCACGTGCGTACCGGCCAGATGATCGTCGAGACGGGCATGTTGCCTCGCCAGGATATTTTTTCCTATACCACGGCCGGTCGGCCCTGGATTACCCATGAGTGGCTGAGCCAGGTAGTGTTTTTTCTCGTGCAACGGGGTGCAGGCTACCGGGCCAACGTGTTACTTTTCGGCTTACTGGGTTGTCTGAGCCTGCTAGCGGTCTACGCCGCTTGCCGTCTGCGTGGGCTTGGCGAACTGGGAGCCAGCCTATTGGCCTTGACTGCTATCATGGTCGGCTTCGCATCGGCCAACGTGCGCCCGCAGATGGTAACGGCACTTCTGGTGGCGGTCACGGTCCTTATTCTTAGCTACGCCAAGCTCGAAGGAAAGCTGCGCTCACTCTGGATCCTGCCCGTGTTGTTCGTGGCCTGGGTCAACTTCCACGGTGGCTATGTGATCGGCCTGGTGTTGCTATGGCTGGCCGTGGTCGGTGAAACTTTGACCAGCCGCCGTAGAGATGTCTCGATCCCGTTACGGATCCTGTTGCCGGTCGCGCTGCTCAGCACCGTGGCCGTGCTGCTCAATCCTCATGGCTTGGAAGCCCTCCTATATCCGTTTTCTTACGCGGGCACAGAAAACGCATCCATGCGTTTCATCATGGAGTGGCAATCGCCCGACTTCCACGTTCCAGGATTCTTGGGCTTCGCCATTGTTCTACTTGTAACTACGGTCGTCGGGCTGGGGGGTAAACCCCTGGGACTGACGGAAGTGCTCTGGTCGCTGCTGCTGGGCTTCCTGGCACTGCGTTCGGTGCGTCATGTTCCGCTCTACGCAATCGCGGTGATGCCCTTGTTGGGTGCCCGACTATTGACCTGGCTTCCAGTGTTAGGGCAGCAGCTGGCAACATGGCGCCGAACAATGCCTTTGCTGGTGCTATGGTTGCTCTTGCCCATCACATTGCTGTGGGCATTTGTCAGGATTAATCAGGGCGAGTTGAACCTGCAAACAGGACAGCAACCAAGCACAGTTAGCTATCCCTCGGAGGGTGTCGCATATCTGCGCAACAACGATCTTCCCGGTAACTTGCTCAACGAGTATGCCTGGGGCGGCTACCTGATCTATGAGCTGTTTCCTGAGCGTCTTGTTTTCATTGACGGCCGGGCCGATGTCTACGGAGACGCCTTTATGGATCGTTATGGCGAGGTAGCCGGGGTGCGTCCCGGCTGGCGTCAGGTGTTGGAGGATTACGACATTCAGGTGGTCCTTCTTCCCCAAGATAGCCCGGCCGCCGTACTGTTTCAAAGCGCAAGAGAATGGGAGCAGGTTTTCGAAGGCGAGGAGGAAGTGATATTTGTCCGCGAAATCCCCAATCAGGAATAGTCAGGCATGGTTGCTGGCGCTGTTGGCCGGTTTGGGTCTGGCGTTGACAGTGCTCTTCGTGTTGTATATTCTGCTTTTCATCAACTATCCGCCTGGTTACGACTCTCCCTATGGCCTGAACTTACAATCGATCACGTTGTTTGGCGATTTGTGGTCGTATCCCAGGTTGGCGATCAGCCCCGAGGATTTCCGCCGTGGTGCCATATTGACCACTGTTGGCCTTTGGCTGGTCTTTCTGGTGACAGTTCCCGTAGCTCAACGCCTGGAGAAAGGTGCGCAGCGACGCCGGAGCATCTATTTTGCGGGGGGATACTTCCTGTTTTTGAACGCCTTACTTGCTCTCTTCATGCCCCCGGTCCTGTCCTCAGATGTGAATCACTTTTCGCTCTACGGGCGCATCGTCGTTCATTACAACCTAAACCCTTACGTTGTGTCAGGAGCGGCTGTACCCGAGGATCCTTTTTCGCTGTTGACCGCATTCAACCCGACGACCAGCCGTCTCGGTCCGCTGTGGACCATTATTTCCTCAGGCCTCGTTGCACTTGGTGGCGACAGCATCTTAAAGACCGTGCTGCTGTTCAAGGTGTTCGCGGCGATGTGTAACCTCGTGGCCGGCAGCGTCGTATTCCTCCTGGCTCGTCGCCTTACGGGTGCGTTTGGCCTGGTTTCCTTCCTTCTCTATGGCTGGAATCCGCTGATATTGCTCGAAACCGCCGGCAGCGCTCACCTGGATGCAGCAATGCTCGCTCTGGCCGTTCTGGGAATCTTCATAGCTGTCCAGGGGAGCGTGCTGTTGGGATGGCTTTCCCTTCAGCTCTCAGTGGCCACAAAGCTGACCACGGCGCTGATACTTCCTCTATTCGTGGTATACTATCTCGCGAGGCAACAGACCTGGCGCGAGCGCGGCCGCTTCATTCTCGAGACAGCACTTGTTGCTATTCTCGCTTGGGGCCTGCTGGTCCTGCCTTTGACCCTGGGAAAAGCGAGCCCGGTAAGGGTAATATTTCCGGCCAGTCCAGCCGACAACCTTATGCCGAACCCGCTGTGGCTGTCATTATACGGTCGCTTCACAACAACTAGCCAGGTCTTCGACTGGACCCGATTGCAATCCAACACCCTTGATACCTTCGTGCTCACTCTGAGCCTGGCGTTTCTTGGGCTGTTGATTGTCGTGATAATCATGGCAATCAAAAATCAGTACGACTGGCCACATCTAATATGGTGGTGGGGCGTACTTACGTTCCTTTACCTTTTTGTTGTGCACGGTGGCAGCTTTCCCTGGTACATGATTGTGCCTTTTGCCGCGACCAGTATCTCGTGGCCGGCGGGCCGCACCCACTTCTTCTGGGGCTTCTGTGTATTGTTATCGGTTGTATCTATGCTCATCTACGGCGTATTGCGGACAGCCACATGACAGGAAAAAACCTGTGTCACCCAAACACCGTCTGTGGATTGACAGAATCGGGCTGCTTTTCATTCTGACCATCCTTGCGATTACCTTTTTGCGCACGAATCAATATTGGGCAAGGATGCTCCGCCATCCCTATTCAGTGGACTATGGAGAGGGCCCTCTTCTCCACCAGGCTCGCGTGTTACTGTCCGGCAATACGATCTACCCAGTAGGATGGACCGATTATCCGTATACCGTCTCCAATTACCCCCCCTTATACATCACTGCCCTGGCAATGAGTAGTACCATGTTCAAATCGGAATTGATGGCTGGCCGCGTTGTTACGCTTTCCGCAGCTATCGCTTCGGTCGTGTTCATAGGGTTGATAATCCATTCGCTGACCCAGGATCTCGGCGCAAGTGTAATCGCTGCCTTGATTTTTGCTGCGTCTCCGATTTTTGTAAGGTGGGCAACTCTTATTCGGGTAGACATGCTGGCTCTGGCTCTAAGCCTGCTGGCAATACTCATAGCCGTGAGATTCTGGTCAACAACTTGGTCGCCGTGGTTAGTTACTTTGCTTGTAACCGCAGCATTTCTTACACGTCAGACCACGCTGCTTGCTGCCACTGTGGCAGTGTTCGTTTGGTTTCTTTCCCACGATGGCAAAAAAGCCCGCGCCTTCCTGTTGATCGGCGGGATATCTGTTCTGGGAGTATTCACGGGGCTAAACCTAGTCACCAGGGGCGGTTTCTTTTTGCATACCATTGTGGCGAACATGAACGACTATTCTCTTGGACGAGTGTTGCCCATGTTCACCATATTTGCACTTACAATGCCAATACTTATCGCAATTGCCTTGAGCGAAATCGGTGGCGCCGTGATTGCAAAGCGACCTGTCATGATGTTACCGGCCTCATACGCTGTTGCAGCAATAGGCGTTGGCTTGGCAGCTGGAAAAATCGGCGCAGGATACAATTATTTCCTGGAACTGTCCGTTGTACTCGCTCTATTCTGTGGAACTGTATTAGCTCGCTGGCGGGCATCTGGGCAAAAAACCCTTCCGGCTTTGTATCTATTGTTGGCCGTACAGAGCGTGATTCTCGTTTCCACAAACTACACATTGTTTTATTCGACCGGTCTTGATGATTCGGCCAGAATCCAACTGGACAAGCTTGCGGGGCTTATCGAGGCCGAAACTGAACCGGTTCTGGCTGACGAGCATCTCGCAGAGGTGGTGCTTCGCCAGGGGCAGATTGTATTGCAGCCATTCGAGATGACTCAACTTTCGAGACAAGGTGTGTGGGATCAGACCCCATTGGTCGAAGATATTCGTACAGGGAAATTCGGACTAATCCTGGTAAGTCATCCACCTTCTTCCCACAGCAGCAATGCCGCACAATCAACTCATTGGACCCAAGAGATGTGGACAGCGATTGTTGAGGCATACGAGCCAGAAGGAATCTGGGCCGACGCCACGATTTACCGACCAATGGCAATAGATGCGCAGCAGTGATAGTCAAAAATATTGGTGAGGTCACGGCGATCATGCTGAAACTGTTCACGCGTAGATCTTCAATTCGTCGCACGCTTATTTTTGGTCTCCTCGTCGGTGTGCTGATTACTCTCGCCTGGCGCGCAGATACATTCATGTCTTCCAACCTGTTACAGGTGGATGACTACGTGGAATACTGGGCAGCCGGCTACCTGAACATGACCGGGGGCAACCCTTTTGCGCCGGACGAGCTGCTCCCAGTACAGCTAGAAATCGGCCGGCACGAGGGGGTACCGGTGATGATGTGGAATCCTCCCTTTACGCTCGCCATCGCCATGCCGCTGGCTCTGTTGTCCTATCCAAGCAGTCGCTTTCTCTGGTTCCTACTGCAGATGTTTGTAATAGCGCTGTCGGCAAGCTGGCTGTGGCACGCGTTCGACGGTCCCCCGCGCAACTACTGGCTCGCCTGGTTGATCGCGTTCACATTCTATCCAACGTTTGCCTTGCTACAGACTGGCCAGATCGGCGGCCTGTTGCTTCTGGGAGTGGCCGGATTCCTTTTTTTTGAAGGGAGACGACGACCTTGGGTTGCGGGCATGTTTGCTTCTTTGACCGCAATCAAACCGCACTTACTTTACTTATTCTGGATAGCTCTCGTGCTGTGGACCATATCACACCGACGGTGGAGGGTGCTTGCCGGCGCGGCTACAACCTTGCTTGGGGGATTGATGATTGCTTCTATTGTCAACCCTCCGGTGATCCTGCAATACCTGCACGCGGCCACGAGTTATCCACCGAACGACTGGGCCACGCCTACACTGGGCGGTTTCCTCCGCTGGGTGTTTGGCGCTCGATACACCGTCCTGCAAATCCTGCCCGTGTCACTGGGCTTTGCGTGGCTGGCCGTTCGCTGGTGGCATGATGGTAGTCAATGGCGTTGGATTGAACAAATGCCGGCAGTCGTGTTAGTGTCGGTGTTGACCGCGGCCTACGGCTGGTCCTCGGACAAGATCGTGTTGCTTGTGATACTGATTCCTCTTGCCATCTGGTTGGTCACCAATCCTCCGCCTCGGATAGCTGTCCTGTTGATATCGGCATCATACCTGATGATCAACCTGCTAGCATTGGTCCGCCACGGTGGAAACAACGATTTTGAGTATGTCTGGTTCGGGCCAGCTCTCTTGCTGTGGTACCTATGCGTAGAGTGGTATCGATCCCGCCGAGAAAAGGGGCAAGTGAAGGTAAAAACCGTGTGATACTCTCCGGGGTCACGGGACTGACCACGTCAATTTTGCAACCTATTCCCTCCATCTGTGTAATTGCCAATATCATCCTCTATCGAACGGTTGGAAAGCGCTGTTGGGCTGTGGGATGCGGCAGTGCTTTCGATGCATTACTCGCCTTCGTTTCACCACGCGGGAGGTCGGGCATAGGGATGCTGCAGCCTTTCGATCGAGCCGCCCACAACGTCAATCCGGTTCGGTTGCCCTATGCCTGTCAGCACAGCAAGGGAAAGATGAGGGATATCGTTGAGGTCGAAACCCATAAGCTGGGCACAAAGCCCGTCCACAGCCACGGGATCGGCCCCAACTGCTAGTAGTCCGTGGCGCACCGGCGTGCCAAACAACGGTCCATCACCTTCCATGCCGATGATGCCGTCCACAACCGAGACCACTAGAGGAACTGCATGGAAAATGCCCAGGATACTCAGGGCGATTCCGTTGACGTGCAACATGTTCTTTGGCCATCCGTAACGCACACCGGGTACCACGCCGAACAGATTCTTTAGGCTCAAAGACACCCCCGCCCAATGATGGGTTTTTAACTTGGGCACCGATACGATCAGGTCGGCCTCTCTTACATGGAGAGGCAGCCACAGTTCCCTCTGCTGTAGAAACCACTCACGACCCACAGGGACAGGCCGCGGGTCATCATAGTTCAGATCCACAAAGCTGATTCCACGGTGGGCCAGCACCGCCGCCAGGCCGCTGGCTTCTGCAACGGGGGCTGCGTCGCGTCGAAAGCCAGGTCCATCGCCAACGATTACCCTGGCTGCACCCAACTCAGCCAGAAGGTCCAGGACCGCGGCGACAACCTGGGGCGCCGTGGTAGCGGGATGTCCCTCGATGTGGTCGATCAGGTTGGGCTTGACCAGCACCCTTTTGCCGGCCACGTCAGGCATGGCCGATTGGCGCCACAGGTCGCGCAGGCAGTCCAGTGTATCATCGTAGCTGGGACAGGATGCCAGGCCGACCACGGCGGGTTTCGATGAGAGTTTTTGGGTTTGCCCACGCACTAACCAGGGCACAGCTCGCGCCAGGCCTATGGGCTGGACCATTCGATCCAGCGCCACTACGCCAGCACCGGCCGTTGCAAGGGTGGCCAATCGAAGGAACGCGCGGCGGCTGAGTCTCGGTGAGGTCATTGTTGGCCAGCGGTTACCATGGGACCGTTCTGCCAGTTGCCATAAAGGCAACCGCAGTGTGATAGGGATTGGCATTCCAACTGCCGTTGGGCTGTTGTTGCGCCACCAATCGATCGGAAGCGGCACTGTCGTCCAGGCCCAGGTCTTTTTGTGCCAACAGTCCCCAGGCCAATGCCAGGGCGCCGCCGTCGTCGGCCATGGCTTCGCGCACTGCTGCCACATCTTGCGACATGATTGTCTCAGGGGCAATACGCGATAGCGCCAGCAGTGCCCAGGCCGTGGGATGGGCGCGGGGGGGCAGGGGCTGGCTGAACATGACCGGGTTGCCTACGTTCCAGCCACCACCCGGGCAGCGTCGATCGGTGAGATATCGGACCGCGTTCGTGACGCGCGGCGAGTCGGCATGGCCGGCCACAGCTAATGCCAGCATGGCAAGGGCTGTGGGTTCGATCCAGGTGGCCTGTCCCGGTAACCAGGGCCAGCCCTTGAGCGTCAGGTCGATTTCCAGAAGTGGTTGTAGTTGCTGCATGGCATCGGCGCTGGGTTCGGGCGTATCCACGTCCAACAGCCACTGGGCGCTTCTGGCGACTGAGTCCTCGGCACTACCTGCCGTGACTATCGCCAGCAACCCCCAGGCGGTTTGCCAGCCACTCTGCTGGTCGTCAGCCGAAATGCCCCAGCCACCGTCGCGGTGTTGGGCGGCATCCAGCCAGTCAAGCGCACGGACCCGTGCTTCCGGCATTTTTGGGTCGTCACTTGTTGCGATGACAACTGCAGCAGTGGCCTCGACGCTGGAGTCCTGCGCGATTGCGTATCCCCAACCTCCATCGGGGTTTTGTGCTTCAGCCAGAAATGCCCATCCGCTCGGTTGCATGTTACTCGCTCATTGGTCGATGGCATCCAGACCCAGCCAGGTTCGCGATACGGTAGTTGCATTGAAGTTACCACACTTGGATCTCTTACTTCACCCTTCATTCTACCACAAAAAGCCATCTCCGTTTATTGGGAATCTCTTGGAATCGCCAATGGATCAATTTCAACTACATATTCTCTCCGATAACTTGAGATTCTCATTCGTAGTCTCATTCCGTCCAGCCGGTCATTTCTTGATCAACGAATTGGGCACACCGGGCCAGACGCACGAGGTCCTGGCCACGCTGCTTGGTCCTGCGGCGGGCCTGGCACCGGTCGGCGGACGGACGATCGAATTCGAAATCTCGGCTGGTCCCAATGCTCCGGCGGCCGACAATGGTGCGACGGATGCCGGCGGCGTGGCATCGTATGAGTACACGGCCGTGCAAGGGCCGGCTGGCCTTGGCACCGACACCATTGAGGCGTGCGTTACCCTCAACGATCCACTGGGTGAGACAGGCTGCACAGATGTCACCAAGGATTGGGTAGATACCACACCTCCGGACGCGTTCTGCACGCCAACTGTTAACCCCCACGGCAACAACAATCCCAACGCGCCCGGCCAGGGCGGGCAGGGCCAGAACCAGGATGGATTCTACGAGATGACGGCCGAAGACCTGGTTTGGCCCCCGGAAGACCTTGAGATGTTCGTGACCGATACCGGAAGTGGCACGGTCTTTGGACCCTATCCCGTCGGCACGAAAATCAAGTACACGGAAGATTCGAACGCGACGCCCATTGCCAAGCTGATGGGAGGCCAGGGGCAGGGCAACCAGGCACACGCCATCGACTGGCACATCATCGGCAACGGCGACGCTGCGGTGACAGCAGTCGCCGGTTCCGGCAACATGAGCGTGCCGGCTGCCTGCCTCGTGCCTCCCCCTCCGATGTAGTCCAGCAGAAGCGGAAATGGCGGTGATCCGCCCGATCACTGCAAGCCGCCAGATAGATTCCCTGAAGCAGGCGAGGCATAACTGCCTCGCCTGCTTTTATCTGTGCGCTATGATTGGTTAGGTCTGCCGGTGTGCTCACGCGGTCATTGCTGGCAGGCAAGTGCTTGCGGCTGTGGAGCCGGTGCTCGCTTAATCATCACGGGAGATGAAGCGATATCCTATCCCCCACTCTGTGACAATGTACCGGGGCCTTTCAGGTTCGTCTTCAATTTTCTTGCGTACGTAACGGATATAAACCGGCAGAATGGCCGTATCCTCGGCATACTCCGGCCCCCAGACGTCGGTCAATAACTCCACATGGGGCACTACCTGGTCAGCCCGCCGGACCAGAGAAGTCAACAGGCGAAACTCGGTAGGTGCCAGATGCACCGGCTTGCCGGCCCTCGTCACCACCCGGTGTTTTTCATCGATGCTCAATGTGCCATCGTCATAGAGTACGGCTCGCTGTCTGCGCTCCTCCGGGCTGCGGCGCAACAGAGCCTGCACCCTCAACAACAGCTCGCGCCGGTCAAAAGGTTTACGAATGTAGTCGTCGGCGCCCAATTCCAGCCCCTGGATCACATCCTCCTGCGTGCCCCTGGCTGTCAACATGATGACGGGCACGTCCGATACGCTGCGCAGGTGACGGCATACCTCCCAGCCAGTCATCACCGGCATCATGACATCCAGAATCACCAGGTCTGGAGACTGTTCCAGGGCCATGTTCAACCCCTCATGACCACCGAATGCTGTGATGACCTCGTAGCCCTCGTGGCGTAGCTGCAGCGCCGTCAGGCGGTTCAACGAGACATCATCCTCAATAAGCAGAATCCGTTTCAAGGGTTTCCTCCCTGACCCTGCGCAGGCTGAAGCAGAACCTGCTGCCCAGGCCTCCAGGGCCATTCTCCACCCAAATCTTCCCACCCATGGCATTCACCAGGTTTCGGGCCAGGTACAGGCCCAGGCCGTGGCCGTAGACCGTTTGGGCATCGCTGGCATCCAAACGGTAGAAGCGTTCGAAAATCAGGTCCCTGAATTCCTCGGGAATCCCTGGACCCTGGTCCTGGACAGCAACCGTTACCGTGTCGGCTGTATCAGACACGATGGAGAGTTCAACAGGTCGCCCAGGCGGCGAGTATTTGTTGCCATTGTCCACCAATGTGTTAAGGATCGTCTCCAGGGCTGTTTCATCTGCCCAGGCCCACAAATGCACAGCGGGTCCCGGCATGTCCAACGGTCGTTCAGGCATTGCCGCGCGCCACTGCTCCAGCATGCCATTCAGTACGAGGCCCACCGGTATGGGCCGGGTCTCCAGGCTGAGCCTGCCGCCATCGTGGCGCGCCACGTCCAGCATTTTGCCCGCGAACTCGGCTAGGCGTTGGCTTTCGGCCCTCAAGATATCCAGATACTCAGCCTGTCCGGCCGCATGCGTCACCTGCCCATCAGCCAGCATATCAGCAATGGCAATGATGCTGGCCAATGGCGTGCGCAGTTCGTGGGAAAAGGCGCCGATCAGGTCGCGCTGGAACTGCTCAATCTCGTGCCGCTCGGTAATGTCGTGTAATAATACCACCAACTCTTCGTTGACACCGTCTACCGGTGGCAGTGGCGCTGCGCTCAGGGTAACCACCCGCTGACTGCCCGCCCGCTGCCCGATGATCCAATGGGCGTCTCGTACGATCTGAGGGGCGCGTAAGGCCGCCATCAACTTGCAGTCCTCGGCGCACGCCTCTCCCCGGGTGCAGATCAATACATCGCAGAGCAAATGGCCGGCGGCCTCCTCAGCTCGCCACCCGGTCAATCGTTCGGCAGCCGGGTTGAACCCTGTGATGCGCCCGTCGTGATCGACGGTCAACAGAGCATCGGCGATACTGGTCACGATCTGTTCGTAGATTTGTTTTTGCTGCACGATCTGTTCGTAGAGACTGGCATTCTCCAGGGCGATAGCAGCCTGATCGGCAACCCCGGCCAGCGCTCGCTGAACCCCAGGCCCGAAGACCCCGGGCCGGTCATCTTCCAGGGCAATGAAACCCAGTGTCTGCTGGTCACGGTGAAGTGGCATCAAGATCTGGGAGGCGGGCTGGGAAAGAAACATCGGCGCGTCAAGGGGGGCGACCGGATCTATCGCCTTTCCCGAACGGTGGCGCGCCAGTTGAGCCAGGTGGCTAACCGATGCAGCATCCGGATCGACGTTCCAGCCTTGAAATACTGGCGAGATTCCGTCTGCCTCTACAGCCACCAGCCCGCTGGTAGCGCCGCTGATCTCCACGGCAGCGACTAACGTCTCGTGAGCGATTCGCGTGGGATCGAGGCTGGCATTCAGCTCGCTGGCAGCATGTTGAGTAACCGTCAGACGGCGAACCTGTTTAGCCAGGTCTTCATCTATCCGGGCCATGACACCGGCCTGAATCATCGCCTGGCCACCGGCCATCGTCAGGCTTTCGATGGCGGCCAGATCCTGAGGTCCGAAGCACCGGTCACCGTACCTGAGTAACACTAATATGGCCAGCGGAGTGCCATCTGGCAAACGCAAGGGCTGGGCCAACAGGCTGGTCGCGGTTGGTGCATCAACAAAACGGGGATCGCTGTCAAGATCACCCATCAATTGGGAGGTGTTTCGTTCAACCAGCCATTTGGCCAAAGTCAATTGTCCGGCCGGCTCACTCAAGGAACGAACCTCCGGAACACCTCGGTCGACGGTTACAGCTTGCCAGGAGGATGTAACCGGATCCTGCATCAGTAGTGTAGCCTCATCGGCCGAGGTAGTAGCAGTGGCCTCCTGCAGGACAAAGGTGATTACCTGGTTCAGGTCGGTAGCCCGGTCCAACAACGCCTCCCGCTCGCGAACCGCGCCGCGCAGCGCTGTGCGGGTCTGCTGAAAACCAGCGATGCTTCCGGCCAGGTAGCCGACGATGGCCAGGAAGAGCGTGTAGGAGATGAATTGTAATGCGATGACGCCGAACTCGGGTGTTCCCCAGGCCGCCAGTGTGACGGGCAGGTAGGAAGCGCTGAAGAAACCGACCAGGATCAGCGTGAATCCCCTGTTGCGGCAACCATAGGCAGCCACGATCAAAGGAATCACGGCCAGGAACCGGATCCAGGCCAGCGAGGATGGCCGGAAAACCTGGGCAAGCACCATGATAGCCATGGTGGCTGCCGTTACCGAGGCAAGAATGGCGAAGAAACGGTCGCTCAGCGCCGGTCCCGCCAACTGCTTTGCCTGCCGATTTCCAAATGCGAAGAGGTTATTCATGTCGCAAAGATGAGAATGGCCAGGGTTGCGAAAACGATGCGACAGACCATACCGGGCAACAGGGATCTCTGCCGATAGCGTAGATACGTAGTGAGTAATGCCAGGACAACTGAATAAGCCAGGAACCAGAACACCCCAGATACTCCCTGGAGGTTAAAACTGGGCCACAATCCCAGGTAGACGATCGAATTCAATAGCACGATGCGCAGTCCAGGAACAATGGGATTTCCTGGCTGACTGCCGATCAACAGATCATAGGCCAGGCCGCGAAACAGAATCTCCTCTCCGACAGCCAAGAGTCCGGCCTGGAAACATAGAGTCCAAACCAACAGGGTGAGCATGGCCGCACTGGGTTGCGCAAGCCCCATGGTAAGTCCGGCTGAAAACAAGAGATGCAATCCAAGGGCTGCACCTGCCGCGGCGCCGATCACCAGATTGGCTGGCCACCCCATGGTCGTAAACCCCAGGGCCCGGGTGCGGGTTGGGAACCGCCGGACTAACCAGGCCAGCACCGGCCAGGTGAGCGCGGGAATCATTGCGCTCAGAATAAGGATATTCTGCCCTTCATTGCCGGTTACAGCGGCAGGTGCGGAAATGATGGCAATGAGCATCGCTGCCAATAACAAGCCAAGGATTGGCAGTATGCGTAACAGGGCTGGACCCACTGTCATCTGGGTGCGTAAAAGCGTCCATATGGGCAGAATCCAGAAAGCCAGTGAAAACAGCGCAAAAGGTAGAATCCGGGCCCCGGGCCAGGAGGGGAAGAGAAGGGGAACTGTCAGCGCGACCAGGGACATCAAGGCCACGACGATCTCGATGGCGCGCCAAAGCCGCAGGCGACGCATCGAATTCTCCTGGGTTAGGGTCTGCCAGTCGTGGTGAACCGTGCTCTCAAGCACTGGTTGGGGCATGGGTAACTGCTCTCGGTTTAGGTGGGTTGTAGTGTTAGCCGTTGTTACCAATACCGATATTCCATATTATACCACAATTTGATATCGGTGCACGCAAGGAAAACCGAGTACTATGCGAAACATTTTTTCCGTTTCTCCGTCATCATATCCAGAGCACTGCTGGTCTACCATGGGCTTCGTCATCTTTCCCCAACCTGCTTCCCCATCACCAGATGACCAGCAACCCGGATCAACGAGGCCTATACCATGAATCGAGAAAGAGCGACACTGAATCACCGGCTGTTTCGCACTCTTTGCCCAAGGCATCGGGCCTCGGGGCTGCCCTTTTTACTGTTGCTTTCATTGACGTTTGTCATGATAGCGGGATTGCTGCCGGTTGGCAGTGACGCCCGGTCCCGGTGGCAAATGACGGTGCCGCCGATGCCCGCTGAGCCCCCAGGCGGCGAGACCCTGTTTTGTTACAACGCGATCATCAACCCCAGCTTCGAGCGCACTGAATCCTGGACGATTACCGACACCATGTATTGGGCCAATTACTCCACGGCGCAGGCCTACACGGGCCACCGGTCCATGCGCACCGGTATTCCCCCGGGCGGGCCGGATGTTCGCGCCTATTCCTCGGTCCGTCAGGCGGTCGAGATTCCAGCCGACGCTGTGTCAGCCACATTGAGACTCTGGTATTATCCACTGTCTCAAGAATCCATGATGCAGGAAGGGGGCACGCGGGTTGCATCGATCCAACCTGGGCCAGGCATGCTGGCCGACCGTATGCCCCTGGACAGCGACCGGCAATATGTCTTGCTGCTGGATGCCCGCAATGCCATCATGGAGTTCCTGATGTGGCAGACCTCCAATGCCGGGCAGTGGCTGGCGGAGACCTATGACGTAACCGCCATGGCCGGCATGACGATCAAGCCCCACATCGGTACCTATAACGACGGTGTGGGCGGCATCACAACCATGTATGTGGATGATGTGACGCTGAGAATCTGCCGGGACGTGGTGGTGTATGAGCGGTTCATGCCCATGGTCTGCCGGGGGCGGGGGCCAGGGGCATGATCGTTCCGCTAGGAGAGTTTGGCGTATGAACCTCTCCGACGGAACGATCATGCCCATACAATCGCGACGGTGCCACGGGCCGTCTGTCATCGGGTGTAGAGACGTTGCACGGCGATGTCTGCAATGCCATGCAACGTCTTTACGATTCATTCACGTAGAGACGTTGCATTGTCACGCCAACATATGTCGTTGGTCATCCAGGTAGAGACGTTGCACGGCGATGTCTGCAATGCCATGCAACGTCT
>JAYELL010000115.1 GCA_034717495.1 Chloroflexota bacterium
CAGGGAGACAGGGAAACAGGGAGACAAGGGAGCAAGGAGACAAGGAAGCAAGTAGACAGGGAAATAGGTAGACAGGGAAACAGGTAGACAGGGAAACAGGGAGACAGGGAAACAAGGAGCCAGGTCTTGGTGCATCGGCGAACTTGTTTACCTGTCTACTTATCTACTTGTTTACCTGTCTACCTGCCTACTTATTCACTGGTGAAGACCAGCGGAAGGAAGGTGGGGCGCTGGGGTGGTGTGAAGTGGAAGCCAATATCGACTGTACCGCGATCGGGTTGCCCGTCGATCTGAGTTGTGGTTGTGTGTAGGCCGTGGGACTGAGCCGATCCGTAGCCTGCGTCGATCAGTGGGCAGTTGGATCCGGCACTGCCCGAATGACAGAGATAATAGTCTCCTTGCGGGCCGCGAAGCATTTCTGGATCCACGAGCAGGTCGTTGGTGCCAGGCCCCATGTTGACGTAGTGCCCGTATGAATTGTCGAAGAAATCGTTGTGGGTCATCTGCGACGGGTGGCTTCCATCGGTGCTGCGGATTCCTCGACCGTTGCGCACGACGGCGTTGTTGATGAAAACAGGCGCCGAACCGGTACTCAGGAAGACGCCATCGCCGCCGCTATTGCGGTTGTTGTCGGCGATTGTGTTGTTGGCAATGCGAGGGCTGGTGCCTGTTACATACATGCCGTCGCCGTAGCTGCCCGATCGATTGCCTGCGATCAGATTGTTGCTGATATCGATTCCGCTGCCAGCTTGAACCACCAACCCACCCCCCAGGTCGTGGGCATAGTTGTCACTGATCTTGTTGCCAAATACCCTGGCAGTGCTGCCCTGCATGTGGATGCCACCGGCGTGCAGATTGGCCTCATTCCAGGCGATGATGTTGTTCAATATCTGGCTGCGATCGTCGACGTTGATGATCATGGCACCGCCTGTGCCGCCGGACCAATTGTTGCTAATCGTATTGTTTTCGACCAACGAGCTGGAGTTGTTGTTCAGGAAGAGGCCGCCGCCACCACCTTGAGCCTGGTTGCGGGTGATCAGGTTGCCCCGGATGGAAGGGGCGGAATCGCTGTTGACCACCATAGCGCCGCCAAATCGGGTGGCCAGATTATCGAGCAAATCGTTGCTCTCGATGATCGGATCGGAGAACCACTCCACATAGATGGCGCCCCCCTCCATCGCAGTATTGTTTTCGATGCGGTTGTGGCGAACGACCGGGTTCGCATTGATATGGATCTTGATTCCACCACCGGTGCCCGCGACGGTATTGTTGCGTATGATATTCGAGTCGACCAGTCCATCTGAATTGTCCTGGATATTGATCGCCCCGCCGTCATTGCCAGCCTGGTTGTATTCGAACAGATTGTCGAGAATGTCGACCGAGCTGTTTCTGAGAATCACAAGTCCAGCGCCGAAGCCTGACGCTGCGTTGTGAGCAAAATAGTTATCGATGATGCGGATGCTGGTACGCGACTGGCTGGCGTAAAGCCCCGCACCGTCGGTAGCCTGATTGTTTACGACGTCCAGGTTGGAGAGCAGCACGTCATGGGCACCGCGGAGCTCGATGCCGCCGCCAACCGAGGCTGCCTGGTTGCCCTCGAACTGGCAGTCGGAGATGGTCGCCAGGCCATTCACGACCAGGACGCCACCCGCACTGCCGGAAAGGGCCCGGTTGTTTCGCACGGTTGAACTGCGCAGCGTGAGCGATGAATTGGGGCCGGCTCTCAATGCGCCTGCAGAGTTACTGGCCTGGTTGGCAGAAAAGGTGCTGTCGACAATGGTCAAGATGGCATCGTCCGAGTAAACACCGCCTCCCATGGCAGCCGAATTGCCCGTCACGGTCACCCCGGTCATCGTCAGGGTGGACGCCTGACTGACATCGATTGCCCCGCCGTTGCCTGTGACGGTGTTGTTCTCGAAACGCCCGCCTGTGATGGTGGCGGAACTGTGATCGATGATTCGCAGACCGCCACCTAGCCAGGCTGTGGACCCCTTTACCGTCGAGTTTTCCATAACGAGGCTGGCATTGTTCTGAACGAAAATCGAGCCGCCATGGGCGGATCCTGTGGCTCGATTGTCGATGAACAAGCTGTTTCTCAAGGTGGTCCGGCCACCGTTGACTACTGTCAATCCGGAGCCGGTGACTGCACGATTGTCGCGGAATTCCACATTATCCAGAAGAGCGTCGCTCGGGCCTGCCACGTGAATGCCGCCACCTGAACCAGCGGTGACGTTATTGGTAATCCTGCTGTTTCTGACCGTGGGCGATGCGCCATTTCTAATCTGAATGCCTGCCCCAGGACCGCCGCCACCTCCCATGATGGTGAGCGTTTCGATGACGGTGCTGCGCCCAATGGCGTTGTTGCCGGCAACGACCACGGGGTTGGACCCATTGCCCTGAATGATCGTGCTGCCACTTCCAGCCCCACTGATGCTAATTCCTGGGCGCAGGGTGAGACTTTCCACGTAAGTGCCTGGTCCGACACGGAGAGTGCTTCCGCTGGCAGCCGCGTCGATGCCAGCCTGAATGGTCCGGTAAGGGCAGCCGCTTGAGCAGACGTCGTACTGCTGGGCCAGGCTGAAGTGGGATGGGAAGAGAGCGAACATGGTTGCTATCGAGGCGAGCAGGATTAGCAGCCTTCTGGTGAGTTGTATGGATTGTTTTTTCATAGTGCAATAGATTTGGATCGACATGTCTTCACGACTGCAATCCATTGGTTAGTATAGGCGATTGCAGCGATGGGCACAATAGGAAACTGGTACTACCGACCGCTGACCGAGGACCGCCGACCGCGGACCGCCTCTTCCGTCCTCTTGCTGCCGTCTGCCGTCCGTGGTCCGCCGTCTTCTGAGCATATTGTTACCTGCGTAACTCCAGCTACTAAGTCGAGCGATGTCGCGATCGGAACAGGCCAAAGCCAATCAGGATCGCGACCAGGGCAACACCGAGAAGGCTCAGCGCGCCACCCAGGCGAAGGGAATCTGGTTGAAAACGGAAAGTTACGGTGTGTGTACCTGCAGGCAGGACAACACCCCGCCACACCTGGTTCACCTGCAGGACTTCAGTGTCCTGCCCGTCCAGGGTGGCTGTCCATCCCGGATGATACTGGTCACCCAGGACCAGGATACCGGGTTCCCTGGCCGTGGCCTGTATTTCGATCTCTGTGAGGCCGTAGTGAGTAATCTTGGCAGGGTCGGCCGGCCTCGGTGGTGTGACAGGCAGGCCTTCGAGCCTGTCGTTGATGACCACATTCCGTACATCGAAGGTGTCCTCCATCAGGCGCACGAGTACGGGCCGTCGACCCCACACATTTTCGACCGCGTACGCGACGAAGGCCCGGGGCAGGGGAGACAATCTTTCCTGAATGGCCACCTCGCCGTCGTAGGCGTCGCGCCATGGGCTGCCAAAAAGGGCTGTAGCAGGTTGCCCCTGCGAGTCGGTGCAGAGTGCGATGCTGCTCGTTTCCGACGGCCCTTGCGAGGAGATCTCCCACGCATAGGTCTTTCCTGGCGCATCCAGTTCTGGAGCAAAGTAGATGGTGGTCCACTGGCCATCTGCAACGGAGACGCCATCTATCTGTTCTTCCAGCATCTGGCGGTGACGGTCCACATCTGACCACATGCGAACGACCAGGTTGCCTGGGTCGTCACTGAGAACGCGGAAGCGAAAGTCCAGGCGGTTCACGGCCGAGTTCCGCACTGAAAAGAGGCCGTTCAGGGGATGATCTGCGGTGATCTGTCCTGAGGTGCTTTCGCAGGAATCGAGGAGATGCTCGGGGACCGGATTGACATCCTTCACCGGATCTGTCCAGATCACGTATCGCACCTGTAGAAGATCCAGCAATCGGGTCGATGGATCGCTCAGGCCTATCCAGTTCCAATGCCGCCCGGTTGGATCGCCTAATTCGGCCAACACGAGATGAGCCATGGGCACGATCGAGGAATAGCCGCCTCCCTGGGCGAGTTCAAAGATCGTCGGGATATTGGGTCCCATCACGACAGTGCTGCCCCGGGAATAAGGTGCAATGCGATAGGGCGGCGCGTTTTCTTTCAGGAATTCGATCGCCGGCGTTTCAGGCATTAACTGCTCGATCGGCCCGGTGGGATTGAACCTGGCGCCAAGCAGGAAAAGTTCAAAATAGACCAGGGCAATCAGAGCCCATTGGGTCCAGGGTTGCCAGGATGGTTGCCGAACTCCAAGGGTGAATAGAAGGACTGTTGCTGCCAGGACCAGGGCGGCAAGCCCGAAATAGGGAAACAGGGCGTCCATGTGGGTCTGAATGTTGGCCAGATTCAGGAAATATGCAGCCACGACTGCCAGGAAAAGAGCAGCGGCAGCGACAAACAGTGGTACCAGGGACCCCTCCTGTGAGTCGAGGGTCATTGCGGCCAGCGTGCCGATCAGCAGGGGCAGCAAGAAGAGGGTGCGGTGGAGAGACAGATACTTGATGCCTGGAAAAGTGGCCAGCAATTCGACGCCGGGGCCTCCAACCGCAAAGTAGAGAACGATTGCGCTGAGTAACAACAGATAGGTCGCAAGGAAGCGTCGCTGTGCAAAAAAGGGCGCGATCAGGGCGAGCAGAAGGGCGGGCATGCCTGTGTAGATGGTACCCTCACTGAAATTGAAGTAGCCCCAATAGTCGCCGATTGACGTGGGGTTGCCAAAGAAACCTGGTATGAGAAGGGAGATGAGCTGGGAGGCAGGCAACGGATCTCTCAGCCCCTGCGCGGCGACCCGGTGACTCAGGGCCAGGAACTGATCAAAGGGCAGAATCTGAACGGCCGAGATCAGGGCGCCGATTGCCGCAGCCACGATAGCAGCCATGACTGCCCACACGCCTGCCCGCCGGTCAGGGCGCTGTTCCATGGCACGGCCCACGGCGTACAGAACGAGGAAAATGGCGAAAGTCAACGCGAATGTCAGTTGGCCTGCCAGGTAAGCTATTCCCAGGATCAACCCGGCCAACCCGATCAGGGCCCAATTGCGGCGCTGGATGCCCAACTCGAATGCGAGCAGTACACCAGGCAACCATGCCAGGGTACTGGTCCAGAAGAGCGTTTCGAACCAGGTGACAAGATAGCCACTGAGGGCGAAGATGAGAGCGCCCAGCAGAGCGGCGCGATAATTCAACCTGAGGGCTCGGAGGAATCCGTAGGTGAAAAAACCGGCCAACAGGATATGGAACCAAAGGCCGATAGAAATAGCCCGCGCTGCGCCGGTCGCTACTCCCAGGAGAACGAAAACCGGGTAGAAAGGCTGTGCGATTGGATCGGCAATAACAGGATGCCCCAGGAAAATATGAGGATTCCAAAGGGGCCAACTGCCCGCTTCCACGGTGTCGATGGCGAATTGCAAAAAGGGATAAAACTGGTAAAGCGGATCGGTGATCAGGGGGTTCTGGAGGGGTTGCAGAGGCCCGTCGCGCCAGGGGGGATTGTTGTTTGCCAGGTCCACAGGCAAAAACGTCTGTCCCGGTTTGAGACCACCTGCGTGGAACAGGGTGGTGGCCAGTGCCAGGACAAGCAATGCCACCAGGTCGTGTCTATGGCGACGGATAAATTGTTTCATGAGCGTAAAATCGACAGCCGCCCCCAATATCGGGGTGTTGGGAAGGTCTTCCTGCAGGTGGCGTTTTTCGGGCACGGCAATATCTGCAGGAGGCCTTGAGCGACCGGGCCATCGTGAGGAATATAACGCAGAAGCGGGGTGGAGTCAACCTTCGAGTTCTATGCGTTCTGTATTCGGGATGCCAACGATCGAAAACAGCGTTGGATCCCGGTCAGTTGGAGGCATCCGGCGAGGGGGTGGCTTCCTGCTGAACCTGGTCGCTTCCGGACAGGGAGGGAGGTTCTGGCGGCCAGGGGTAGAAGGGCTCATTGCGCTCGTACTGGCCGCGGAGGTGTTCTCTTACCTTGATCAATAAATCGGTTGCGCCTTGGCCAGCTTCGCCTGTCCATCGGGATGGATCGCTGAGCTCCAGGAAACGACTCCAACCCTGGTCGCGCTGGCCCCGGGCTTCGTACGCCAGGAGAAGGAGGACCGCTCTGCCAATTTCCCGTTGGCCTTGCAGGGGTTGACCATAGCTGCTTTCCAGATCTTGCCGGGCCTGGCTGATCTGAAACTCGAAATAGCCGGGATAGCGTAACGAGGCATCGCCATAGTCTGTGCCGTTCCAGGCGTAGATGCGGTAGAGACCTGGCGACGATTCCCGGTCGAGTCCGAACGCGAACTCGAAGCGACCGTCCAGGAGTTCGATTTCGGGCAGTCCGTCGCCGTCCAGGTCGTTCAGCCATTTGGGAATAATGGGGACTGTCAACAGGTGCAGAAAGGGGACGGCGCCGGTGATCTCCCTGATTTGGGCTGACCCGTCAGCTCCAGGTATGAGCTGCAGGATGTACACGCGAGTGCATGCCCAGCAGAAACCTCCGTTGGCCGCCCAAACTGGAAGCTCCAGGAGACCATCGTTGTTGATATCTTGCCAGCCCAGGGAGGACTCCCAGGTATAGCCAAGCCCTGCAAACTGCAATACCTGATCGCTGCCCTCGTCCTCATACAGAAGTTGAGGTGGCTGGCCTTCCTGGTGTTGGTAGATCAACAGCCGCGGTACCTTATCGCCCAAACGGAACTCAGTCTCCTCTTCAGGTGGCTCCAGGAGATAGGCGACGATTTGGTTTCCGCCAGCGCCGGTCGCCTGCTCGTCGATGAGGATGTAATCCGCGGCTTGCAGGCGGTCTATGATATCATCTGCGAAGCCAAGGGCTATAGCCAGAGGTCCCGGCGTCGGCGTCTGGGATGGGCTTTCCGTGGGTGTTGGGGAGGGGGTCGAGGTTGGCGTGCCAGTCGGAATCGGGGTATCCGTAGCTACCGGGGTCTTTGTCGGCGTCCGGGTATCGGTGGGACGGGGGGCAAGGGTAACTTTGGAACGGGGAGTGGGTGCGGTTGGCGTGGCCGTAGGCAGGTTTGCCAGAGCGTTTCGGTCGGGCGTGGGCAAAGTCGCGGGCGCACAGCCCACCAGCACGGTAAGTATCGCCAGCAAAACCAATCTCGATAGCCGGGTCTTTCGAATGGGCATATATGGACTCTGTCGTCGAGCGGCGGTAGCGGGAATCGGCAAAGGTGGGACCGGGTCACGGGAAAGTCGTGTTGGCACTGCCCCTTCTCCGGCCTGGGTGACTGCGTCGGCAACGCCGATCAAAGTTGGATGAGTCATTGTAACATTCGCGATGTCCGGAGTCAAAGGATGGTTGGTGGCTTCCGCCATTGACGCGGGGACGCGGGGAGGGGCGACACGGGGACGCTGGGACGCGGGGACGCGGGGACACGGGGACACGGAGAGGGGGGACGCG
>JAYELL010000116.1 GCA_034717495.1 Chloroflexota bacterium
GAGACGCCGCCAGCACGCTACGCCAGCACGGTAGCAACCGATCCGAGAGGTAGGCGTGCCGAGAGGCAGCAAGCGGTGCGTGACGTCAGCAGACGGTGCGTGAGCTAGCTAGGCGTACCGTGAGGTAAGGTCACGAAGCGCGAAGGGTGCGAAGGACACGGAGACGCGGGGACAACGGTAATGTGAACACGTCACTCCCGCGGACGTCAGCAGACGGTCCGTGAGGTAGCTGGGTAAGGGCATGTAGGACACGGGGAACGCGGGAGTCCATTGCACTAAGGACGCGTCCATAAATTACTTCCCGGTTTGGCTCGGTCAGGAGACCGGCCATAGCTGTGAAGTTAATGCTGGACGGTTACTCAGGGATCGTTTGAGCTGTAGTCCTGGACTCCCCGGCCGACTCCATACCATGGAACCGGTAGCCACGCTCACCCAGTTCGGTCAGGATCACCTCCAGCGCTTCAACAGTCTGCCAACTTCCCCCACCCCCGTCGTGAAGGATCACGATCGCGCCCGGAAAGGCCCGTTCGGTTACGAAACGCACGATCGCTTCTTTGCCCGGCCGGCGCCAGTCTTTGGGGTCCAGATCCCAGCCAACCACCTGGTAGCCAAGGTTGGCTGCCATTTCAAAAGTGCTGGCATCGACAGCGCCGTATGGCGCCCGCAGAAGCCGCAAAGAATTGTCGGCTGGCAGCAGGTCACCCGTTGTCTCCTGAATCAGGTCCTCGACCCTCGCCAACTCCCGGGCAAAGGTCTCCAGATCAGCACCCACCAGGGAGCGGTGCCGGTAGGTGTGATTGGCAAGCATATGACCCGACCCGGCAACCGGGCGCAGGGCCCGGGGCCAGCGGTTCAAATGGGCACCCACGACGAAAAAGGTTCCTCTGGCGCCATGACGATCGAGGAGATCGACAATGGCAGCTGTTTTCTCAGGGCTGGGTCCATCGTCAAAGGTCAGATAGAGGATCGGCGCCCCATCCCCGGTATGGGTTGGCAGGCCCAACCTCACCGCTCGTTGCACACGGGTCCGCGCCGTCGAGGCAGGGGGGGCATAGCCGGCCGGGTTATTGGCAATTGCCATCCGAACGTGGAATTCATCGTAATTGCCATCCTGGGAAACGATGCGCAATCGCAGGCTGTAGTTCCCATCGGGAAAGCGAGCAGTATCCAGCCTGGTAAGCAGACCCCCTGCCGGCAATGGAGTCTCTCCCAGCGCCACGAAACTTGTCGCTTGAGTGTTTCCGGCGGGCAGAATATCCAGTTGCCACTTCTGAAAGTTCGCGTTGTCGGCAATCGCCTCGATGGGCACGATCCCCCGAAGAACCTCGCCTGGCGCCGGGCTGACGAAGCCGTTACCAGGGAAATAATGGGCGGTCGCGGTGCCTGGCAGGCTCAGGGCAACCAGGAGCAGGATAACCGTCAAAAAAAGGTGACGTGACATGGGTGGCGATAAGGGCATGGGGTGTTAGTCGTCTTGAGTTACCAACTGAAACTTTGGGTTTGATTTGCTACATGCCTGAGGGTTCAGGCTTCCTTCCCGAGGTATTCCACAACAGCTTGCTTGATCAACGCATGATAGGGGACACCCATCAGGTTGGCACGTTCCTTTAGAGCATCCAAAACATAGACAGGAAACCGGATCGAAATCGGTCGGGTTTCGGGCTTTAAGTTGGGAAACACGACAGGCTTGGCATCTTCGGGCTCATAATAGTCAGCCAGATTGATCTGAGCCCAGAACTCCCTCTCATCATCTTCATTTTTGAATTCCGGGACCTCAAGTGTCTTTTTCATAGAGATCAGTCTCGCTTTATTTCATTGAGATCGCGTGCCGAGATGACGCGAATCTTCTTTCTCCTAACGGCAAAGACTACGAACAACAGTCTTCCTTCCTTAGTCTTGCCAACGATGATTCTGCGGGTCTCTCCTTGCGAGTGTTTTGGGTCAGGATAGAGTCTTCGGTTCGGGTCAAAAAACGCTTCTTCTGCTTCTCTGTCTGTTACATCATGGCTAGCCAAGTTCTTGTCACGGTTTCCTTCATCCCAATCAAAGGATACCGGATCATCAATTCTGATTGTATCAGGATTGTAGCGCGGTGCGCTACTTCTGTCAAGGTTTTCATCCTCAGTCATTCGATCACCTATCCTTACTTGCACGCTTCCGAAAAACCAGGGTGAACGATTGCAGTATAGCCGAACCGGCGGAGAAGGACAATTGCAGGCTGGTTGGTGGGGTTCGCATCTGAGGATGCGAACCCCGCTTCAGAAAGCATGGCCGCGATCAGCGGCACGTGCCGACCGAGCAAGTGGAGTCGAGGCTTTAGCCGGGCTTGCTCGGTCGGCACCTTGTGACCACTACCCTGTGCCACTCCGGAGTCATCTACACTGTTTTATTGCCATGAATTGGTGTACAATATACCAGTTATTTACCTGATCGTCCCAAGGATCCCTTCCAATGTCCGCCAGTGAATTCACCATTGAACAGAGCTGGTCGTCCGATCGAACGACCGCGCTTCGCTGGGTCAGTTCCCATGTGCTGCGAAACTTCCAATTTGTCCTGGGCGTTCTGATCGGGGCCTTTGGCAATGCCATGCTGGCCAGCGCACCCGCCATCTATGCCGGTCAGGCCTTCGATGCCCTGCTGGCCGATTCCAGCAATACCCAGGCACTGCTCCGGGCAGCAGCACTGATCGCTGCCACGCAAATCATTCGGGGTATTCTGCAGATCGGAAGGAATTTTTCGGCGGAGGTCATCGGCCAGCGGCTGGAGCGCGATGCCCGCGATGAACTGTACGTCAGCCTGGCGGGAAAAAGCATGTCGTTCCACGATTCCCATCCCACAGGCGATCTGATGGCGCGGGCCACCAACGATGTCCGCGAGATCAATCTGATGTTCAACCCGGGCCTCAATCTGGTGGTTGGATCCAGTAGTTTTTTGTTGGTCCCCCTCATTGTGTCACCCCGGATTGACCCGCTGCTGTTGATTGCTCCGGTTGGCTATCTGATCCTCTACATCATCTCAATCTGGCGTTATTTGAAGGAACTGGCGCCGGCAACTACGTTGGTGCGCGAGGAATTCGGCAATATGAACACGGTCCTGGCTGAAACTATCGACGGCATTCAAACGGTCAAGGGAGCCGCCCAGGAAGAATTCGAGATCAACAGATTCCGGCGGGCGGTTCACGCCTGGCGCGATGGTTTCATCTGGCAAGGTGATATCGAATCCAAGTTCATTCCCCTGCTATTGCTGGGCCTGGTGCAAACGGCTGCGCTGGCCCTGAGCCTGATCCTCTACACCCGCGGTGAGATATCCATTGGCGATGTGGTCACCTACAACGGCCTGATGCTGCTTTTCGGCTTCCCCACCTTTGTCGGTCAATTCGCCTTTTCCCAGCTATCCTCGGGCATGGCCAGTGCCCGGCGCATTCTCGAGCTGATCAACACCGAAACCGAATTGGATGAAAACGCAGGCGGCTACGACGAGCCGATGCAGGGCAAGATAACCTTCGACAACGTAACCTTCTCCTACAACGGCACGCCAACCCTGCAGGAGATCAGCTTCGAGGTAGAACCGGGGCAGACTCTCGCCATCGTCGGCCAGACCGGCGCCGGCAAAAGCACGGTGGCCAAATTGATAAACCGCATCTACGACGTGGACTCGGGTCAGGTGTTGATCGACGGTGTCGATGTGCGGGATTGGGATTTGGCTGCACTGCGCCGGCAGATATCCATCATCGAGCAGGACATTTTTCTCTTCTCCCGCAGCGTGGGTGAAAACATCGCGTTTGGCGTGCCTGAGACGGATCAGGCCAGTATTGAAGAGGTGGCTCGGCAAGCCCAGGCCCACGACTTCATCAGCAATTTCCGGGACGGCTACGGTACAGAGACTGGCGAGCGTGGTGTGACCCTTTCGGGTGGCCAGCGGCAGCGCCTGGCTCTGGCCCGCGCCTTCCTGACCGAGCCTCACATCCTGATTCTGGACGACTCGACCAGCGCCATCGACAGCGCTACCGAAGATCGTATCCAGCGCGCAATCGAACAAGCTGCCAAGGATCGTACCACGATCCTGATTACCCATCGCCTGTCGCAGATCCGTTGGGCCGACCTGATCGTCGTCCTGCGAAACGGCCAGATCGCTGCCATCGGAAAACACGAGGACCTGTTGGAACAGAGCGAAGCCTACCGCACCATCTTTGCCAGTTATGAGTAATGTCATGATGTCAAGATGTCAGAATGCCAAAACAGATGTGAGTGTATCGTGGCATGATGGCATCATGACATGGTGATATGGCGACATTTCTTCATCATGTTCTCCGGACTAAACACCGAGGCCTACGACCGCACATACACCGACCGCCAGTTGGTCGAACGTATTGCGTCCTACTTCGCCCGCGGGAAACGCCAGGTCACCTGGGCTTTTGTGCTGATCGCGGCCCTGGCGATTGTTGTCGCTGTCCAGCCATTTATCGTCTCCAAAGGTATTGACCTGCTGCAAGAGGACGCTGACCCATACCTTTTGGCGGCGTTGGTGTTGATCTCCCTGGTGTTCGGGGTTTTTATCTGGGCGGCCAACCTGGTGCGGCGCCGGTTGATAATCCGCATCACTGGCAGGGTCATGTCCGATCTGCGCATCGACGCCTTCGAGTCGGCGGTAAGCCATGACATGTCCTTTTTCGACCAATTTCGCTCCGGTCGCATTATCAGCCGCATCACCACCGACACCCAGGAGTTCGCGCAGGTGGTCGTGCTGGTCACCGATATTATCAGCCAGTTACTTGCAGTCCTGATCCTGAACGTCCTGTTGTTGACAATCTCCTGGCAGTTAACACTCGTGCTGATGTCCATGGCAGGCATCATCGTGATTTTTGCCCTGAGCTTGCGGCGCATCGCCCGCCATGTCACTCGAAAGGGATTCCGCGCCATTGCCGAGGTTAACGCGGCAATCCAGGAAGCAGTGACCGGAATCGGTGTCGCCAAGAACTTCCGTCAGGAGGCCAAGATCTACGGCGAGTTCCAGGTTGTCAATAGCCAGTCCTACGGCATCAACCTGCGTAGAGGATTCGTACTCTCCAATGTGTTCCCTGTCCTCAGTACCCTGGGAGGGATCAGCACGGCAATCCTGGTTTATCTCGGCGGTCTGTCGGTTGCTGCGGGCGCCATCACCATCGGGGCCTGGTATCTCTTCATCGTCAGCGTCGACCGGTTCTGGTTTCCAATGGCCCAGCTGTCAGCCTTCTGGAGCCAGGTGCAGGCTGGACTTTCGGCGGCCGAACGGATCTTCGCCCTGATCGATGCTGAGCCCACTGTTCACCAACGGGCAAACAATCAATTGCCACCCCTGCAAGGCGAGATCCTTTTCGATGACCTGGTATTTCGATACACCGATCAGGAGACTATTTTCGATCACTTTGACTTGATGATCGCCCCAGGCGAAAGTGTGGCACTCGTCGGTCATACCGGCGCAGGCAAGAGCAGCCTGGTTAAGCTAATCGCGCGTTTCTACGAGTACCAGGAGGGTCGTATCGCCGTGGACGGCTACGATTTGCGCGACCTGGATTTGCCCAGCTATCGCCGTCAACTGGGCATCGTTTCCCAGTCGCCCTTTCTCTTTGCCGGCACTGTGGCCGACAACATCCGTTATGCCAGGCCCGAGGCCGACGATGAAACGATCATGGCCATTGCCCGTCAGATTGGCGATGGGGAGTGGCTCGATACACTGCCCGATGGGCTGCAAACCGATGTAGGGGAGCGAGGCGCCCGCCTCTCCATGGGCCAACGCCAGCTGGTCGCCCTTATGCGCGTGCTGGTCCAGGAGCCGGCCATCTTTATCCTCGATGAAGCCACTGCCAGCATCGATCCCTTCACAGAAGCCCAGATCCAGGAAGCACTCAACCTGATCCTGGCGCGCAGCACCTCGATCGTAATTGCCCACAGGCTGTCAACCGTGCGCTCAGTAGATCGCATCGTGGTCCTCGACCACGGTCGCATCATCGAAGAGGGAAGCCACGAGCAGCTAATGGAACAAGGCGGTCATTACGCGACGCTCTACGATACCTACTTCCGTCACCAGTCCCTCTCCTACATCGAGGAGGTGGGCAAGCGCCGCCTGGAGCCGGTATCTGCCTGAGAAAGGAACATCCCTCATGCCAGTCCGTAAACTACCGTGGAGCGAGCCATCGTGGCGTCCCCAGGTTGAATCCTGGATCAGCGACCAGCTACAACGGTACGACATAGCCATCACCGGTCCAATCCAACAGCCCCACATCCGGCCCTGGTCGACGGTGCTTCAGGTACCGATAGATGGTGGCAGCGTCTTCTTCAAGGCCTCCCTGCCCAAGCTGGGACACGAGGTGGCCCTCACCGAAGCGCTCTACCGTTGGTATCCCGACTGCATGCCCCAGGTGTTGGCCACCGATACCAACCGCAAATGGATGCTGTTGCGCGATGGCGGACCGACGTTGCGCAGCATGGTCAATGATCCCCAAGATCTCCACCACTGGCTCAAGATCTTGCCCCGCTACGCCGCCATTCAGAAAGAGCTCGCGGAAAGGGTGCCAACCCTGCTGTCCATGGGAGTCCCGGACCGCCGTTTGTCGATGCTTCCCTCCCTTTACCAATCGCTGTTGACCGATCAGGATGCCATGATGCTAGGCCAGCCCGATGGGCTGACTCACGAGCAGTATGACCGTCTACAGGCCCTGACAGAGAGCGTTGCCCTGCAGTGCCGGCAACTGGCCGCCTATCCCATTGCGGACAGCCTGCAGCACGATGATTTCCACGATGGCAACATCCTGGTCGATGGCGGGCGTTACACCCTATTCGACTGGGGCGACGCCATCGTTTCCCACCCCTTCTTCAGCTACCTGGTGACCCAGCGCATCATCTCCTACCGCCTGGATCTGGAACCCGATGATCCCCGCGTGTTGGCCGTGCGCGACGCCTATCTGGCACCCTGGCAGCAGTTGGCACCTCTGAACGACCTGCTGGAGGTCCTGGCGATCTCTCATCGCCTGGCAATGATCTGCCGGGCCTTGAACTGGTATCAGGTGGTCTCGGTCATGCCAGCGGAGCATTGGACGGAGTACGCCGACGCGGTTCCCGGCTGGTTGCAGGAGTTTTTGCAGACAGGAGTTTGACACAAGTTGAGCTTGCCCCCCTAACCCCCCAGAGGGGGGAATTTCCGGACGCTCCCCCTTTGGAGGTAACGCACAGGTCCGCGGGAGTGGCGTGTTCACACCACTGTCGTCTCCGCATCCCCGTGCCGCCCTTCACCGCGTCTCCGCATCCCCACGTCCCCGTGTCCTTCGCACCCTTCGCGCTTCGTGTCCTTACCTCACGGTACGCCT
>JAYELL010000117.1 GCA_034717495.1 Chloroflexota bacterium
CGGGGAGGGTTTGGACCACGAAGGGCACGAAGGACACGGAGACGCGGCGACACGGGGACGCGGGGACGCGGGGATGGGGAGACGCGGGGATGGGGAGACGCGGGGATGGGGAGACGCGGGGATGGGGAGACGCGGGGAGGGTTTGGACCACGAAGGGCACGGAGGGACGCGAAGGCCTGGAAGTGCGAAGGCGTCTTGCAGCGTCAATCACATGTGTCGGATGAGGATTGTATTCAGGAATGGGTCGCCCGTACGAATCTACCTTTCCCTGGAATCCTGGATAAGTTTGAATTCCCGTTGCTCTATGTTACAATGGCGGGAGAGATGCCGGAAACGGAAAACAGGTAGGCAGCGACAGGTAATCGCAGGCGCGAGTCATGATGAGACCGATTCGGATCATGATAGCTGAAGATCACTCGCTGTTCGGGCACGGGCTCCGACGGGTGTTGAACATGGAGTCCGACCTTGAGGTGATTGCCGAAGTGGGTGACGGCAACCTGGCTGTGGAGCGGGCCCTCGAGCTGACGCCAGATGTTGTTCTGATGGATATCAATTTGCCCAAACGCAATGGTTTGCAGGCGACCCGGGAGATCACTTCCAGCCTTGACGATGTATCCGTGGTCGTTCTGACAGCCTACGACGACGAACAACAGATGTTCTATGCCATGCGGGCCGGTGCTTCTGCCTATTTTGGGAAAGATGTTTTGCCAGACGTGCTCGTCGAAGCAGTCCGGACCGTGGCTACTGGGCGTTATGTCATCGATGGCCGCACCCTGCAGAAACATGAGGTAATGCCCTGGCTGCTCAGCCGATTCGACGAGCTTTCTGAGGAGAGTAACCTGGATGAGGGTTCCCTGGTGCCGCTTACGAGGCGGGAGATGGAGATTCTGGGTTACATCGTAGAGGGCGAAAGCAATAAAACAATCGCCTTGAAGCTGGGAATCAGTCAGCAGACCGTCAAAAACCATATGAGCAGTATTCTGCGCAAGCTCTCCGCAAGTGACCGGACAGAGGCTGCCGTGGTTGCCTTGCGCAAGGGCTGGGTACCCCTGCAGGAAACCAGAGATGAAAAGGAAAGTTGACATTTTATGACTGAAACGCCTTCCGGCGGCGATGCAGGCCAGAGTTTTATCGAATACGCGTTGATTCTGATCCTGATCGCTATTGTCGTGCTTGCCATCTTTTTGATTATGGGGGATGAAATCAGGACCTTCATCAACGACCTGTTGCAGGCCTGGTTTCCCAGCTGACGTTAGTTAAATGTCGGGAAAATTCTGGGGGAGGGGAACGAGGGCGCCAGTCTCAAGCGTTCCTGTCCACGGAGCTTTACTCTGTAGGCGCTTGCAGCATCAACAACGCGCTCACAAAAATATTGCGCTGGCTGAACTGCCTCGCAGGGACCACAATTGGCAATTGCTCTCTGCCGTTAACAATTGATCGTTGACCACTGACAATTGACAATTAGCAGGGGGATTCGGGAACAAGGGGGAAAAAATGCCGAAATTGCCACCAATACTCTCAGCGATGGCACGCGGGCCAGAGAAGCGTGAGGTCGTCCCTCGACCATGGCATACGTTGCTTGATATACTGTTTCCGCCGCAGTGTGCCGGCTGCGGGAAGTCAGGAGTCAATATCTGCCCTGACTGCATGGGGCAGGTAACACCTGTGCCTCTTCCCATCTGTCGCCATTGTGGTCGACCCTGGGAAGGCCCGGGGGTCTGCCATAGCTGTCGATCCTGCCAGAGCCAACTCAAGGCGATTCGCTCAGCCTCGATCTATGCCCAACCTTTGGGAAAGATCATCTGGCAGTTCAAGTACCGAAATCGTCGGGACCTGGCACGTCCCCTGGGTGGCCTGTTGGCGTCCTACTGGATGGGCCATGTCGTACCGGTGGACATTGTGATGGCGGTGCCCCTGCACCCGACTCGACAGCGCGAGCGGGGATATAACCAGGCAACCTTGCTGGCGCAGCAACTCTGTTTCACCGCGCGGTTGCCACTGCTCGACGCAGGCATACTTCAGCGGGGCCGGCCAACCACCCAACAGGCCAGCCTGACTCGCCCTGAACGCCTGAAAAACGTGGCCGGTGCTTTTCAATGGCAGGGACCGGCGCTTTCCGATCTGAACATCCTGTTGATCGACGATGTGGCAACCAGTGGCGCCACGTTGGAAGCGTGCGCCACGGTCCTGAAAGGGGCAGGCGCCGCCAGCGTGCGGGCACTGACCGTCGCCCGGGCGGGGGACGAATACGGGAAAATAAGGTCTTCCAAGATCGCAAGAGTTGGGCTATAATGTAAGGGCAGGGGTTTGAAATTGCCAGCAAACTACCGGAAACGAGCGTTCCGATCGCTATTCAAGAATCTGGCGGTGACGTGGGGTGGTGAGGAGGTAGAATGAGAGGACAAAGAATCCTGGTCGTTGATGATAACCAGGATATCCGGGAACTGCTGGAATGCATCTTCAAACGGGATTCCATAGACATCCGCTCAGCGAGCAGTGGTCCGGAGGGCTTGCGGCAGCTCTATGCGTTTCAGCCCGACTTGGTCATCCTGGATATATTGATGCCCGGGATGGACGGATGGGAAACGCTGCGGCGGATTCGGCAATTGACCGATGTGCCTGTGATTATCTTGTCGGCGTTGAACATGGACGAGGACATCGTGCGGGGATTCGACCTGGGCGCCCACGATTTCGTGACCAAACCCTTCAGCGCAGATGTGTTGCTGGCCCGGGCAGAAAGGCTGCTGCGTCAGCGTACTGCAACCGATCGCATATCTGACGGTGTGGCGATCTTTGACGACGGCTACCTGCAAGTGGACCTGGAGTTTCGAAAAGTTCTGGTGGAGGGTAGAGAGGTCACGTTGACCCGAACGGATTACGATGTCTTCGAGTTTCTGGTGCGCCACAAAGGCCAGGTGCTCTCCAAACGCCAGATTCTTGCCGCTGTCTGGGGGTGGGAATACATCGACCATCCTGAGTACGTCCATACCTATATCTCGCGGTTGCGACGCAAGCTGGAGAGGGATCCAGCAACCCCTAAGTATATCCTGACCGAGCATGGGCTGGGATATTGTTTTGCGGGAGTACCCGATTTTTTGCAAACCACGGTTTGATCACCCTGGCCAGTATTGGTCATCTCGTTCGCTGCGAACAATGCGCTCTGGCGTGCACGTTTCGCAGCGTTTTTTTGTTCTCGTTGTGGAAGGCCTCGTGTTGAGAAAATGATTAGAAAATTGACAGGATTCTTATAGAGAACTTTAGGAATGTTTTAGAACTTTTTTAGAAACTCCAACTATTATGGGGTTGAAGGGTTTACGGTCGGTTTTTTGCAGCCAATATGAGTTACTCCGTGATATGTTTCATCGACCGATCTGCGCCAACGTTGGTGTGGCGAATATGGACCAGGCACGTGGTTTTGCAGGACCTTGGCCGCAGATTCCCCAACTGATTCGATATCCTCCGCGCTGTTACCCTGGGGAAGATCTGGTCTCAAAATGAATCGGGCGGTGATCTTGGAAGCAGTTTGATGGGTTTGGGCACAAGCACAGGCTGAGGTTGGGCGTGTGCAACAATCAATAATGGGCAATGTCGCCCATGGTGGATCGCTTTCTGTAAAGTAGTTTTCGCACTAAGGAGGGTTTGTTATGTTTGGACAGAGACAAGCCGGTCTCGTTCGCAATCGCCGGACATGGGTCTTTGGTATCCTGACTCTTGTCCTGATTCTGGCAACGAGCCTTGGGGCTTCGGCCAAGCTTATTGAGCCAAGCGAGTTGCTTGGTGAGCCAATGTTGGCTACCGATAAGCCCGCTTACGACCCCGGCGAGATTGTTACCGTCTGGGGAACCGGGTTTGAAGCCAACACCACTTATGACATTCCAGTCATCCGGCCGGATGGTGTTATCGCGATTTACGTTCCACCACCGGAGGGTCGTTCCATAGAATATGTGCCGGAGGATTGGCAGCCCGGATGGGAAAGTGTCACCTCGGACGAGAACGGCAGCTTCACCTACCTATATGATCTGAACGGTATGTGGGGCGCCTACGAGGTGCGCGCCTATTTGAACCCCTGGTCCGGCGACCTGAACGAAACACCCATCGCCAGTGTCTGGTTCTTTGACGGCGACAGGGACTTCAAACAGTGCGCTAACGATGGTAGTGCCGGGCTCGGCAACTGCGAATGGATCAATGGGATCCTCCAGCAGAGCAACTCCATCTACTATGAGGGCATGGGTGTGCCGCAGCGCACGATCTTCACCGATATTACGGTGCAATCGAATGACGAGCACTGGCTCACCTTCAAACATCAGGCTACGAAAGGTGGCGCTCATGCCTACGACTGGCTGGTTTCCTATGACCAGGCCATTCAGCTGGCCCTTGAGGCGGGCGTGCCGTTCCATGATCTGTACGGCCAGGTATGCGACGATGCGATCCCTGGTTCTATGCTTGATATCTGTAATATGATCAAACCGACGGTGAATACCAATTGCGTAGAGGTCGAAGTACCTGATGACGACTACCAGAGCAACCTATTCGCAAATGGCACTGGGTCGTATCAGGATCGTATCGATGAGTTCGAGGCTCAGTATGGCAATCGCACGGTCACCCTCTGTGGCGATGCCCTGATCACCAACGCATCCCTCACGCCGTTTGCTGGCCCGCCGCCTGGCCCGCCTGGTCACGAGAAGACGGACGATAGCGCTGCTGACGACTACATCCACTACCAGCTCAATTGGACTTCGGAGTCGAGCCATATATTGTTTTTGATGGCGGGACACATAGCTTCTAGCGCTGTCGACTATCCTGGCTGGGGTCCGGACATGGGTGCCAGCAGCATCAGCGGCGGGCCCTATCACTTCTCCCTGATGCAACTGGATGGCGCAGCGACAGGGTCAGTGGATAACCAGATCAAGGGCGCGGACATCCAGGAAGTCCGGGCCAAGAAGTCGGGATACAAGTGGCATGACCTGAATGCCGATGGCAACTGGGATCTGGACGAGCCAGCCCTGTCCGGTTGGACGATATGGGTTGATTATAACGATAACGGCATCATCGACCCTGATGATCCCGTTACCCCCGTGTATGATCCCGAGCCCTTTGCCGTGACGCAAACAGATGATCCGTTGACCATTGAGGACGAGACGGGCTTCTACGAGATCACCGGCATTCAGCCTGGCACGTGGAAGGTCAAGGAAGAGGCACAGGCTGGCTGGACATGCTCTTCCCCGAATCCGTGCTACCACGAAGAGACTTTCGAGAATGGTTTGACCTACCCGGACAACAACTTTGGCAACTACCAGAATGTCATCAAGTCTGGGTCCAAGTTTGGCGACACCAACAGTGATCACTCTTGGCAGCAGCCGGACGAGCCGGCGCTGGATGGCTGGACCATTCGTGTGTACGATGGTGTCGACACAGAGGTGGCAAGCGCGGTTACCGGCGCAGCCCCTTGGCCGCTCGGTTACTACGAGTTCAGCCTGAAACCTGGCACCTACAAGGTCTGCGAGGATGTGCAGCCGGGCTACAATCAGACCTTCCCGCAGGTTGGGACCGGCATTCTGACCTGCCCCAACGGAACGCTGGGCTATGAGATCACCTTGATCTCCGGCGAACCGGCTCACACGGACAACAATTTCGGCAACACGCCGGTGCTTCCATCCATTACCCTGGACAAGAGCGGCGATGAATTGTCCAAGATAGGTGATGAGGTGACCTACACCATCACCATCGAAAACACCAGCACACCGGGCACGCCTGCCCTGGAGTGCATCGTGTCCGATGCCCAGATCGAATTCTCCCAGCCCGTGACACTGAACCCGGGCGATGTTCAGACGTGGTCTCCGGCCTGGACGATCCCGGCTGATGCTTCCGATCCTTACGTCAACACCGCCTCGGCAACCTGTACCTATGTGGACAGTACCACGGAGGTAGCTTCGGCATCGGATGGCCATTCCATCGATCTCTTCCAGCCATCCGTAGAGGTAATCAAGGAAGGCGACACGCTGAGCAAGATAGGAGATGAAGTCACCTACGACTACACCATCAACAACACCAGTTCGGCTGACAGTCCGTCGCTGAACCTGGTCAGTGTGCTTGATACCGGCGATAACAACGGTGGGGCTGGATTGGGCAACCTGACGGCTGCGGCTAGCGCGGCAGGGTGTGACATCCTGGCTTCAGGTGGTTCCTGCAATTTCAGTGTGTCCTACACTGTGCTGGAAGGGGACGATGATCCACTGGATAACCGTGTAGATGTTCTCTACAATCCTGACGGCTTCCCCAACCCGATCACCGATTGGGATGACCATACGGTGCAGTTGTTCCAGCCGGCGATCGAGCTGACGAAGACAGGCGATGAAGAGAGCAAGGTGGGTGACGATGTTACCTACACGATCGGGATCGTCAACACCTCCTCGGCTGACTCGCCTGACCTGACCCTCGACAGCTTCGTCGACAGCCTGGTGGCGGGCGTTGTGCCGCCAGGCGCATGCAGTCCTTTGGCTCCAACAGCCGGCTGCACGTTCGACTATACCTACACGGTCCAGCCGGGTGATCCTGACCCACTGGTCAACACCGCCACGGCCGTCTACAACCCCGATGGCTTCCTGAACGAGATCTCTGGCTCTGACACGTGGAGAGTCGATCTGTTCTGGCCGGAGTTCAGCATCACGAAGACAGGTGATGAGCTGAGCAAGATAGGGGACGATGTGACCTACACCTTCACAATCGAGAACTTGTCGTCGACCGACCAACGGGCGCCGATCGTGCCGGTGCTGAACCTGGTGAGCATCGTCGACGATAAACTTGGCGACCTGTCCGGGCCGGCGACTACGGTCGGTTGTGACGTGCTGGACCTGGGTGAGATATGCTCCTTCCAGGTAACGCACACCATCCCGGATGATGCCAGTGACCCGTACGAAAACGAGGTGACTGCAGTGTACGGGGTGGATGAGTTCCCGAACCAGGTGACCCGCACGGCGCAGCACTCGGTGAATCTGTTCCAACCGGCCATCGAGCTGACGAAGACTGGTGACGAGTTGAGCAAGATCGGCGACCCCGTGGACTACACCATCACGCTGGACAACAACAGCTCACCTGACACGCCGAACCTGGAGTGCAGGGTGACTGATGCTCTGGTAGGCGTGGATGAGACCTTCACGATGGCCTCTGGTGATGCTCCGCACGTGATCAACGTGAACGGCTTCGAGATACCGGCAGGAGCTGGTGATCCGTTTGCCAACACGGCGGAAGTGATCTGTAGTCCGATCGGTTTCCTGAACGAGTATGATGACGATGCTACCTGGGAGA
>JAYELL010000118.1 GCA_034717495.1 Chloroflexota bacterium
TAACGTGACAAACAAGCCAATGGGACCCAATTTACCATTTCCACCGACGCCATCGGCCAGCAAAGTCGGCCGTACGCTGGCCGAGTCGGAACACCACTGGCGGCAGGAGCCGCGGCGCATCCCCGAAGACGCGCCCCATATCTTGATCATCATGACCGACGATTCCGGTTTTTCTAACCTGGAGACGTTCGGCGGGCCGGTGCATTCGCCGACGATGAGCCGCCTGCGCGAGCGGGGCATCGCCTATAATGCGTTTCACACGACGGCGATGTGCTCGCCGACGCGCGCCTCGCTGCTGACCGGTCGCAACCATGAGCGCGTGGGCTCGGGCATCATCGCCGAGTTCGCCAGCGACTTCGACGGCTACGTCGGCGCGGTGCCCCCCTCGGCGGCGGCGCTGCCGCGCATCCTCACCGAATACGGCTACGACAGCGCCGCTTTCGGCAAGTGGCACAATACGCCGATCACCCACCTGACCACGGCCGGGCCGTTCGACCAGTACCCAACAGGGCTGGGCTTCAACTACTTCTACGGCTTTATCGCCGGGGAAACGTCGCAGTACGAACCGCGCCTGTATCGCAATACGACGCCTGTCGAACCGCAGATAGAGCATGGCCAGCCTTATCACCTGACGGAAGACCTGGCGCAGGAAACGATTCAATATATTCGCGGCAACCGCGCGCTCACTCCCGACAAACCGCTGTTCCTCTACTTCGCGCCGGGAGCGGTGCACGGGCCGCATCAAGTGGCCTCCGAATGGGCCGACAAGTACGCGGGCAAGTTCGACGAAGGGTGGGAAGCGCTGCGTGTAGAAACCTTCAAACGCCAGAAAGAGCTGGGCTGGATTCCTGAAGATGCCCAGAATACACCGATCAATCCCACGATGCAGCCCTGGGCAGACGTACCGGAAGACCAGAAAGCTTTTCAGACGCGGTTGATGGAGGTCTTTGCCGGTTTCCTGGAGCACACGGATACACAATATGGCAAGATTATCGACGAGCTGGAAGCGCAGGGCATTCTGGACAATACGCTGATCTTCTACATTGGCTCAGACAACGGCGCCTCGGCCGAAGGGCAGCTGGGCACGATTTCGGAACTGCTGGCTCAGAATCTGATCGATATTGATGTCACCGATCAAATCGCTGTCCTGGAACGCGACTACGGCGGCATACCGGCGTTGGGCGGCCCGCTGCTGGACAATATGTACCATCATGGCTGGGCCTGGGCCGGGGACACGCCCTTTAAGTCGACCAAGCTGGTGGCGGCCCATTTTGGCGGCACGCGTACGCCGTTGGTCATCTCCTGGCCGGAGAAGATCAAAGCGGACCAGACGCCACGCCCGCAGTTTCACCACGTGAATGACATCGCGACTACCATCTATGACATCCTGGATATCGACCCGCCTTTCGCCGTAGACGGCTTTGAACAGGATGTGCTGGATGGCGTGTCGATGGCCTATTCCTTCGATGATCCTCAGGCGGAAGGGCAGAAGAGCGTGCAGTACTTTGATATCTATGCCAGCCGCGGGGTTTACCAGGATGGCTGGTATGCCTGTGCCTTCGGCCCACGCGAGCCGTGGAACCGCATGGCCGCAAATATAGCGGAGTGGAATCCGGATGACGATGTGTGGGAATTGTACAATCTGGACGAGGATTACTCGCAGGCCAATGATCTGGCCGCGCAGATGCCAGAAAAGCTGCAGGCGATGAAGGATCTGTTCACGATGCAGGCCACGGAGAACAAGGTGTTCCCGATTGGCGCCGCTTTTTATACGAGCGTGCTGCACCCGGAGGAGATTCGCAGCTCGACACTGAGGGAGTGGACTTTCTTCTCCGGCCAGACGCGCATTCCGGAATCGATGGCCCCGAAATTCGTCAGTGGATTTTCCAGCCTAGCCAAGATCGACCTCGATGTGCCGCAAGCGGCGGCGGGCGTACTGTTCTGCGTGGGCGGCATCGGCGGCGGATTCACGGTTTATATGGATGACGGTCATCTATGTGCAGAGTACAATACGATCAGTGTCGAACGCTATAAAGTGCGTTCCGACGAGCCTGTAGCCGCCGGTAGACGGCAGATCGAGGTTGAGCTGCTCTTTGACGAGCGGGTTCCGCAGTCGCCGGCTACGCTGACCTTCCGTGTGGACGGCAAGCAAGTTGGGCAGGGGCGCATCGAGCGCTCGGTAATGGCCGGGTTTACGGCGTCGGAGACGTTTGATATCGGCATCGACCTGGGCTCGCCGGTGTCGCTGGATTACCACGAACGAGCGCCGTTCGCTTTCAACGGTGCGATTGAGAAAGTTAATTTTCGTTATATCGATGATTCGGAACGTGTTATTCGGCCGTTTCTGAGCACGATTGGCGTTCTTTAGGCGGAGCCCTGACTAACTTCCCCGCAAACCTGGAGTTTCCAGGGAAGTATTGGTGAAGTGATCTAACGTAAGTTTGAGTTTAGTTTAAACAAAAAGGAGATTCTAAATCATGGGTAGTTTAGGTGGAATCTTATTGATGTCGATGCTCGGAGCGTCGATCTCCGGGGTTGTTGTGGCGGTCATAGCCAAGTTTCTCTTGCCGGGTAAGCAGCGCGTATCAGGTATCGAGATGTTTCTAATCGGAACGGGCGCGGCCTGGCTTGGCGGTTTCCTCGCCGGGCTCATTGGCTGGGGAGACGGGCGCGGTATTCATTTCGGCGTGCTGGCGATCCAGGTGGCGATTGCCGCGGTTGCCATTTGGCTCTGGACCAATTTCCGCAACAAGCAGGTCAAGCAGGCTGTTGTGCCCGGGCCGCCGCGGGACAAGGATGGCAAGAAGGATATAAATGACAAGAAGGACAAGGACGACGAGGACAAGAAGATCGATATGCCCGGTCCTCTCTAGACAGGACCGCGGTGCACAAAGCCGCAGGATCGCAAAGCCAATCTGAGAGCCTCAATCTCGCGAATTGCGCACCTGGCTAGCTACCTACCTCACGGATCGCCTGCTAGCGTAGCTAGCTCTCGCACCGCCTGCTGGCGTCACGCATCGTCTGCTGACGTGCTGCCGTGGCGTGGCAATCTCAGACCCCCTTCATCGCCCGGTTTCCTCAAGCGTGTATGAGACTGCCACGTCGATCTTGCTGGATTGCTCCCTCAGCCTTAACTCAGTTGCTGCCGTCGCTCGATCTCCTAGCTCTCACCTCTCGGTGGCCTTACCTAGCTCTCGCACCGCTTGCTAGCGTCACGGTACGCCTGCTAGCTCTCGCATCGGCTGCTGCCGTGGCGTGCTAGGCCGCACCGCTTGCTAGCGTCGCAGTGACACGAGTCGTTCGAGCAGCGGTTTGCATAGACATAATTCCCTTGAACTCGGTACATTGCGTGCTTGACCAGCGCTGAACTTGCAGGCAAGACAGTGTATTGAGACCAGGTAGCGAATTCGCGACAGTATCCTCCATGTTGACACAAGGGGATCGAAAAGATTCATTTCCTCTATATCGACTATTTGGAGCGCCATGTGTGGCCTTATCTGGCGGCAGTAGGGATACATTAGGTAGTGGTGAATCGAAAATTGCACCTTGCTGAACGGTCAATGGGCGTCATCTCAACCTTGCTCCTTCCAGGCGTATAACGTACAATGTATAGCAGTCGTCAGTGAATCTGGCGGCTGCTGTGTTCGATATCCATCCGATACGAGACGCCTGCCGGATGCCACTCAGGTGTGCGGGCGTCAACTGAGCCAGAAAGGAAACTACCATGTCGGTCCTGACCGATTACCTGCCCGATGAGCAGACTTTGTTGATGGAAGGCCCGCGGCTGGGTGCGATCGTTGTTTCTGCGGCCAGCCTGGGACGCAAGAGTGAAACCTCAGAGGAGGGCTTTGCGGCTGCCCTGTACGTGTTGGAGAGCCAGGGCGACTACCTGGACAACACGTTGATCAGCTCCATCCAGTATACCCTGGAGCAACGTGCCTCGACCGGCGGGACCTTCGCCGATTACACGAAGCTGGCCACTGCACCAGACGCCATGGAAACATCGTTGGCCAAGCTGCGCCAGCTGGTTGAGCTGCTGGCGCGCAAGTCGAACCCGGAGGAAGCAGCCGGCTACAAGCAGTGGGTTATGGCGGCGGCGGTGCGGACCAGTGAGGCAGGCGAGGAGGATGAAGGTTTCCTCGGCTTTGGCGGCGTCGACGTCAACGACGCCGAGCGGGAAGCGCTGGCGCAGGTCGCCGCAGCGCTGGGCATCGCTGAATGAACAATGGTCGCGGCCAGTTTCGCATGATGATCGAGTCGCCGGCCATGGCCGGGATGTATGAGCGGGAGAGTTCCGAGAACTGTGGCGGGGGCAATCAGGCGGCCCTATGAACGGACGCGAGCGAATTGGCCTGGCCATGCAACTGAAAGAACCGGATCGGGTGCCGGTGATGTGCCAGCTTGCCACGGGCCACTACTTTCTGAACACGCGCTTCAGACCTCACGAGATTTGGTACACCAGTGAAGCCTTCGCCGAGGCGTTGGTTATTTTGCAGCGCCGCTATCGCTTCGACGGCATCCTCATCAATCAGCCAGGGCGACCCGACAACTTCCTGGCGGATCTGGTCAGGATTGAGGAGAACGACAACGGAGAGACTCTCATCTGGTCCAACGGCGACGTTACCTTTATCCCCTGGGACGATAACGCCCAATTCCACCCGGCTGACAGGACGAAGCCAATTCGCGCTGATTTTGAGACTATCGACCCCGATGACCTGAGCGGTCTGGACGATCTGGCCGGCTACATCTGGAACACGCAACACATCCAGCGCATCCCCGGAAAGACCAAGCCTGGCCCGCTGACCGAATTCCCGCCCTATTTCTTCAAAGCCATAGATCTGGTGAAAGCGCTGGTCGGGGATGAGGTGTCGGTGCATGGCGAAGTCTTCTCTCCTCTCACCTATTACATGGAACTATTCGGGTATGCCGATGCCTTGATGACCTTTATCAAGGACCCAGGCAAGGCATGCGCCTTGCTGGACCGGCTTACTGAAGCCTCGGTGGCATGGGGGACAGCACAGGCCCGGCGCGGGGTCGATGCCGTACTCATCTCCTCGGCTTTCGCAGGCGGTCCATTTTTGTCGCCAAAGATGTACGGTAAGTTCGTGGTGCCGTATGAAAAGAGAGTCACCGACGCCATCAAGGCCGCCGGTGTGACCGTTTACACCCATACCTGTGGCAGCATCAGCAAACGCCTTGATCTCATGCTGGAAACGGGTACCATGGGCATCGATACCATGGACCCGCCACCCCTGGGCAACACCGAACTGGCCTACGCCAAGGCAACCATCGGCGATAAGGTCTTTCTCAAGGGCAACATGAACTCGGTTGAGCTTCTGGTAGCCCAAACAGAGGCAGAGGTCATCGCCCACGCCAGCGAGCGCATTCGAGAGGGCATGCCAGGCGGCGGCTATATTCTCAGCACCGCCTGCTCGGTCTCGCCTCGCATGGAGCCGTGGAAGCTGGAATTGCTGGCGCCGCTGGCCGAGGAACTCGGACGCTATTGACTTTACTTTACCTGATCTGAAGGGCGTGCGCAGCGCTTCTGACATCCGGTAACAGGAGGAACCAACCATGTCACGTCTGTTAAGCGGAACCCGCTTTCTTGTCATCGTACCCGTCATTGGCCTTACCCTGGCAGCTGGAGTCTTTTTTGTCATCGGTGGCTTTCGGCTGATTGAACTCATCGTCAGGGGCCTTCTTGAGCTGGCGGGCCTGATTGCTGCGACACCCCACCACGGTGAAGAACTGCCAATTGAGGTCGAAATCGTGGAGTATGTGCATACCTTCCTGATCGGCACGGTGCTTTACATCACAGCCGTTGGCCTCTACCAACTCTTCATCGAGGAAATAAAATTCCCGGGCTGGCTTCAGATCGACAGTACCGAGGAGCTGGAGACGAACCTGATCGGTGTCACGGTCGTCGTACTGGCGGTCAATTTCATGGGCTACGTTTTCACCCATGACGCTGCTGAAATGTTCTATTATGGTGCCGCCATTTCGCTGCCAATTGCTGCCCTGGCCCTTTTTGTTGGCTTAAGGACCTGGTCAACGCAAATCTCCAAGTCCACCGAGCAGGCCGAGATCGATTGGAAGCTGGGGAAGCATGAGCAAGCGGTTGAGCTCGCCGACGAGTCCGACGACGAGAACAGGGCATCGAATGACTGAACTCAAATAGCGCCTGTGTGCCCTGCCCCCGGTCAGGCGATACTACGGGCAGCGATGATACCAGATTTGCCCACCATTGCCCGAGGCGATGGCGTCTGTGATTTCTGCTTTCGCCGGGGGTGAACAGCGCTTCTGGAGCATCCTGGGGGTTTTGCTGGACCGGAGCTGGAGAGATGTGGTAAACTTTGGTCAGGTCTGATTTTCCTTTGAGCCACTCTCAATATGCGATCTGCGTAACTCCAGTTAAGGAAAAAGGATCAACCATGGTTTCGCGTGGAAGATTTTGGCTGGCCGCTGTTCCAATGGCACTGGCCGCAGCCGGAACCTGGATATACCGGCGGCGAACAATCGAGCGTATTAGCAGCCATGAGAGCCTCGACGATCCGTCTATCGCCGAGGCGTTTAACCGGGTGGCGCGCTGGCCTCAGATGCGCCTGTTGCGCTGGTATGCTGCCCGCCGGGCCATCGCCATGAAAACCCAAGGAGAGGCCGCGGATCTGGGCTGTGGTCCCGGCGACCTGGTGGTCGGGCTAGCCGCGCGCGCGCCTGGCCTGCACGTTACCGGCGTCGACCTGTCGGATGAGATGCTGGCCGAGGCAGAGCGTTTTTCGGCTGGCACGTGCGTGGCCAGTCGGGTCTCCTTCCGCAAGGGGGATGTGGCCCGCATCCCTTTCCCCGACGGCTCGCTGGATCTGGTGGTCAGCACCCTGAGCCTGCACCACTGGGAGGATCCGGTGCCAGTGTTGAACGAGATCGGCCGCGTGCTGCGCCCCGGAGGTTCTTTCCTGGTCTTCGACCTGCGACGCGACCTGTCGCCGCCCTTTTATCTGTTGCTCTGGCTGGTTACCCGGCTGATTGTGCCCAAGACTCTTCGGCGCATCAATGAACCGCTGGCCAGTCGCGATGCTGCGTACACACCGGGGGAAGCGGCCGGGTTGGCGCGCCGCCCCTGGTAGGGGCAGTGGCTTGTCCCTGCCCGTGGTCGTCCCTGCCAACAGAGGGCGACCACGAGGGTCGCCCCTACGCCGATGTGCCCTCGCTGCACACCATGTACATCGACAAGCCGATACAGGGCCATAATTTGATGCAGGCCATTGCCCGCGGGC
>JAYELL010000119.1 GCA_034717495.1 Chloroflexota bacterium
CAGCACCTTGCCTTCCAACGTGTGGCCCCGGTCATCGATGGTGGGGCGTTTCCCGGCAAGGGCCAAGGCATTGAGATGCTGATATTTTTTGGTGATGGTGAAGAGGAAACAGAACACCGCTTCGGCCACCGAGGCCAGAAAGACCGGCAGGGTGACGATGGGCAGCCCATGTTCCGTGGCTGCAGAAACATCAACATTCTCGTATCCTACGCCCCATTTGATGATGCCGCGCAGATTGCCGGCGGCTTCTATCATCTCCCCGGACAATTTCACCGCGGAACGAACGATCAACACATCTGCGTTATCAAGAGCCTCCTCTAAAGCCTCAGGCGTGTCTTCTTCCAGGATAATGAGTTCGGTTTGTCGGCGCAGCTCTTTCCAGTGCGGTTCAATTTCCGGACCGACAGCCACGCCGATCACTATGACCTTGCCAAGTTTTTTGGGAAACGAATTTGTCATGTTCAGTTAACAGGAACCGGGGGAGGGGCTTTCGTCCCTCCCCATTCCTCTGTCTCAGAGAGGCTGGAACTACTCTCCCCAGCCCATCTCTTTCTTCTGTTCCTCCACCACCCTCGCGGCTTCGAGCGCAACTTCCTTGACGGCGTCGGCCGGCGACATACCATCGACGACGACTTTCTGGACAGCGGCGGCGAAGGGATAGTCGGGGGCCGAGTAGAGCGGATTGGGGGATCCCGTGAAGGCCGCCCTGTCGGCGCCCTCCTGTGTTGCCTTGTAGATGCCACCGGCGTTGACGATAGGATTGTAGGCGTCCAGTGAGTATTCCCCAAAGGCCTCCTTGATCTCTTTGTTCTCATCCAGCATATCGCAGCCGGTCACATCCTGGTTCCACCAGTCCAGCTGATCCTGGTTGATGGGCGTGATGTGCGTGGGGATAGTGCAGAAGACCTCGGCGGATACCTCAGGAGAGAGCAGGTACTCGACCCAGCGCTGGGCCTCCTCCGGATGCTCACTATTGGCGTTGATAGCGTAGTAGCTGGGATCGCTGAACGTCGCCTTGATATTTTCGGTTGGGTAGGGAAAGACGCCGATATTGCCCACCAGGTGCGGCGCGTTGAGATAAGCGCGCCCCAGGGGACGTCCCATGTAGAAGGTCATGGCTGACTGTTCCGTGAGGAAGGTGTCGATCAGATCACCCCAGGCATAACCTACCGCTGCATCAGAGGTGTACTGGGCCATATTCGTGTACCACTCCACAGCCGCTACCGTTTCAGGGCTATCGAAGACCACGTTCAGGTCCTCGTCAAAGATCTCGCCGCCAAAGCCATAGAGGAAGGGAGCCCCAAACAGCCAGGTGGCTCCATGGTGTCCCAGCGGCAAAGTGACTCCATATTCCGTGGGCGAATCGGGGTTGAACTCCCTGGTGAAGTGCCTGGCGGCCGCTTCGAATTCCTCGAGGGTCTCTGGTATGGGGATACCAGCTTCCTCGAACAGATCCTGGCGGTACCAGACCATAGCTATGCCGCCGCCGAAGGGGACGCCATAGATGTCATCGCCCAATCTCAAGAAGTTTTCGCCCCCCAGGAAATAGTCGTCGCCTCCCATTTCCTCGACCATGTCGTTGAGCGGCAACAGCTGGCCTTCCGCCCCCAGCAGGAATCCCACGGCCGGGTTCGGCTGGAACACGTCGAGGGCTGAGGCACCTGCAGACAGCGCGGCCACCATCGTCTCGACGATCTGATCCGGTCCTGCGAACTGAAGCTCGACGCGGATATCCGGGTTGGCAACCTCAAAGTCCTGGATGGCCTTTCGGAATATGGCCACCGATAAGGGGTCGGTCTCCTGGCTTAGAAAGACGATGGGCACGCGTTCCCCTGATGGCTGTGGAACGGCAGTGATCTCGACGATTTTTTCCACCTCAACGGTTTCAACAACGGTAATGGTTTCGCCTCCAACTTCCTTCTCAACGATAACTGTTTCAATAACAGTTACCACCTCTTGTGGCGGCGCTGCCACACAACCTACGGTAAGCAGGCCCGCGACAATCAGGCCGACGCAGACAAGGGCTGCCGTGCGTGGGAACTCCCGACGAGGAACATCTTTCTTCTTAGACATTGTTGGCCTCCCGATCATGTCTCTATACACTGGTCCGAATTTCCGTACAACTCTGTTCTTTCACCGTCATGGTTTGAAAATAATCACCTCCTTTTCATTCCGCCTAAGCCGGGGCCATCATTGATTTGGGCGCTCATCCTTTGATAGCGCCCTCGGTAAAGCCCGCTACCAGTTGGCGTTGGATTAGCATAAAGAACACCAGCACCGGCAGCGTGGCCACCACCCCGGCCGCGTTAATCATCCCCCACGAATGCCAGCCGCTCCTCTCGTTGAGCAGGTTGGAGAGCGTGGTGGATACTACAACATTTTTTTGGGACGAAGCGAAGATTGTCGCAAAGAGCACCTCGTTCCAGGAGAGAATGAAGGTAAAAATGAACGTGGCGATGATGCCCGGACGGGCCAGCGGCAGGATGATCTTGATAAAGGACTGTGCTCGATTCGCTCCATCCACCAGCGCCGCCTCCTCCAGCTCCAGCGGAATGCCGGCAAAGTGGGAACGCAACATCCAGATAGAAAAGGGAAGGGTGAAAGAGACGTAGGTCAAGGCCAGCGGTAACAACCCTCCCGTAAGCCCCAGCTTCCCCCATATCCTGACCATCGGAATCATCAACAGGATGCCGGGCAAGACATAGACAAAGAGCATCAGGATCGTGAAGAACCGCATGCCGGGCATGCGGAATCGGGTGATTGTGTAACAGAACCCCACGCTCAAAGTAACACCCAGCGTGGAGGCCAGCGTAGCCACCATGGTGCTGTTCCTGAGGGCAATGACCATGTTGGAGAGCTCAAGCAGTTCCTGATAGCCGTTCAGTACCCACTCTGTGGGAAAGAAGGTGGGTGGAACGCGGTACACCTCGACGCCCGGTTTGAACGAACTGACCGTCATGTAAATCAAGGGTACCTCAAGGATCAGGACAATGGTCACGGCGATAAGCAAGTATAGTATTGTGATCTGCTGTTCGCGCGAGCGCAGGAGGCCTCTGGCCCCACGGTCAGCCGGGGGTTGGGAAGATGTGGCTTCTACACCCATATTTGTTCACTCCTTCAACTTACGTCAGACGTTCTTCCGAGCGGTCGTAAGCATACAAGTAGAAGACCATGGCCACTAATAGCGTTACTACCATCAGGAAAGATATCGCGGCTGCACGCCCCAGGCTGAACTCTTTGAACAAGGTGTCGTACACCAGAATCGGCGGTGTTATTGTCGAGTAGACAGGCCCTCCCTGGGTCAGCAACGCAACAATTTCCCAGTTGTTGAAAGTCCATATGGTGCGCAACAGCAACGTGATGATGATCACGGGCATCAACATGGGCAGCGTGACGTAGCGAAACCTCTGAAGGGCGTTGGCGCCATCCACCTTGGCCGCCTCGTATAGCGTCACGTCAATGGTCTGGAGACGCGCCAGGAAGGTGATCACCATGAAAGGAAAGTACTTCCAGGCCGTCACCATGATGACCGATGGCATAGCCGTCTTGGGAGATGCAAACCAGGTGTTGGGTATGGGCAAATTCCAGGCGTCAATCAGGTGATGGATAATACCCACGCTGTCGCTGAGCATAAAACGCCAGATAATGGCCGCCACAGCGACGGGGAACACGTAGCTGAACAGCACAAAGCCGCGTAATATATTGCGCCCCGTAAACTGTTGGTGCAGCAGAAGCGCTACAGCCATGCCTACCACCGTCTGAATGCTGATCGAGGCGATTGTGAACACAATGTCATTGGAAAAGGAATTCCAGAGTTGGGGATGCTGGAAAACGCTGGTGAAGTTGTCCAATCCCACCCAGACCGTACTGTCCAGATCAAATAATGGGCGGCGCTGGAAAGCTGTTATCAAAGCGGTGATGATGGGATATGTGCCCAGAAAGACCAGTACCAGGAAGGCGGGCAAGAACATAACAAGAGCCATAACCAGGTCTTGCGTCTGGACCTTTCCGCCGCTAACCAGGGTGATACCCAGTCTCTCAGCCAAGTTGCGCTTGTGCGGTTTGGTCTCTGTTGAAATAGCGGTAGAACGCATATCTAACTCCGATACTGCGGTGTCAACTAAAACTTATATATCCCGTTCTCCATTACGCACACGTCATCCACGTAGACGGTGGTATCGAACATCTGGCAGTCGAGATGGATTTTGCTATGCACCTCCCCGCCGATGGTGTGGCTGTGGCCTACGGCAAAGTGAGTTGTACCCCAGGCGCCGTACGAAAAGTGCCCCGGCGCGCCGTACTCGTACTCGTAAGAGCGTTTCTCCCGGTGACTGGTGCAAATGCCGCATTCGGCCATGTTGTTGGCATTCTCATCTGCCGCAGCCATGATGGCCCGCAGCCTGGCAGAGGCGGGGCCGCCGTTCACCTCCACAGCCCGGCCTTTTTTGATGATAAGCTCCACTGGATCATCTCTATGGTCAGCGCCAACGCTGATAATGTAGCCATCGATGACGGCTCTTCCTTCCATTGTGCCCTCCCAGGGTACACAGGCGCTCTCCGCATAATTGGGCACGATCGGCGCCTCCCGACGCTCTGACGTCCTGGCCGCAAAGCTCCAAACTTTGCGTCCTGGCTTCAACTTGAAGCGAGTATTGGTGCCCTTCTGGGTGGTCACCTGAACCCACCTGCCCTTGCTTACCAACTCCGTGACCTTAAAGGTTCGTTCAACAAACAAATCGATATCTTCCGGGGTGGTGGTCCAGGAAGACATATCCTCCTCGACTATCACATATTGCATGCCGCCTGCCTGAGCCGCCTGGTTTTTTTCTGTATGCCCCAGCAGATGGCAGTATTCCACGTCGGCCGCGCCAAAAACAAAGGTACTGGCGGCAAAGGCAGCGGCCATATGGTCGGGCGGTTCCGGGCGTTGATGGGTGGCATAGTACGACGCTACCTCACTGCTCACATCCATCAGCAAGGGCGTTGCGCCTCGCGCCAGCGCGACGCCGGCAATCGCCTCGCCTTCCGGCCAGCGGTTTTTGTCGCATATCACCAAACAAAGGTCTCCCGCCTGTACGCCAATGCAGTGGTCGACAATCAACGCTGCGTTTCGAGTCAACAGGATGGGTGTAAGCAAAGATGGTTGTTCTGACATCGTTTATTCGTCCGTTTGCATGACGCTAGGTTCGTCGGGACCGGTGCTTGTTTCTTCTCTCTATCGCCCGTCTGGCCGCGGCTGCAACCCACGGCGCTGTCAATTGATACTTCTCGGACAGGTCGTCGTTGGGCGCCGACTCGGCGTACACATTCTGAAGGCCAATGAATTCCACCGGTACGGGATGATTTTTGACCAGCACCTCGGCCACCGCGCTGCCAAAGCCGCCCTGGACGTTGTGGTTTTCCAGCGTCACAATGGCGCCCACGTTGCGGGCCACGTCGTTGATAAGAGCCTCATCAATCGGCTTGACCGATGGCATGTTGACTATGCCGGCATCGATGCCCTCTTGCTGCAATAGCTCTGCCGCTTCTATGGCGTAGGGCAGCAGGACACCCGAGTTCATCAGCACCACGTCGCTGCCCTCTCGCAGCCAAACGCCCTTACCCAGTTCAAATTTGTACGATTCGTCGAAGACGACCGGCCACGAGTCCCTGCCGATGCGGATGTACAACGGGCCAATGTGTTCCACCGCGTAGTGCAACACCGCGCGGATTTCATGGACGTCAGCGGTGTCAATCACCGTCATGTTGGGCATGGAGCGCATGGCGGCCGTGTCGCTTATCATTTGCTGGGTCGCTCCCTGAGCGCCCGTGAAGATACCGGCATACGCCCCGATGATGCGCACGTTGGTCTGGCAGTAGTCCACGCACAATGAAATTTGGTCAGCAGCGCGCTTGCTGGCAAAGCGGGCAAAGGTGACGGTAAAGGGAATATAGCCCATCATCGCCAGGCCCGTGGCAACACCGATCATGTTTTGCTCTGCAATACCTACCTCTATGGTGCGTTCCGGGTACTCGTTCATAAAGAAGGTGGTTTGTACGGAACTCCGCAGGTCGGCGTTGATGACCAGCATGTTGGGGACTTTGCCACCCAGTTCCAACAGTGTCTTGCCCAATGCTACCCGCAATGAAGCCTTTTCCCATTCCATCGTTTACTCCCATAAAGGTGTGATTTTCATACGGAGCGCGTAACGAGAGGTAGCGTGGAGGGAAACCCCCGCGCGCGCCATAGGCAGATCCTCATTGTACCTCTGCATAGTCGCTCAACGCGTCCAGCCGAGCGTTAATTTCGCTCATTGCCTGCTCGTACAGCGGCCTGGTCACGTTTCCACCGTGCCACTCGACCTTGTTTTCCATATAGGACACGCCCTTGCCCTTGACCGTGTGGGCCACGATGATGGTGGGTTTGTCTTTCACCTGCCGGGCCTGGTGGTACGCTGTCAGCAGCGCGGCAATGTCGTGCCCCGGCACATCCAGAACGTGCCAGCCGAAGGCCTCCCACTTGGCCCTGTAGGGCTCCATGCTGGGCATGACCTCCTGTCTCACGCCACCCTGCAGGCCGTTCCAGTCTACAATGGCCAGCAGGTTGTCCTGCTTGTACTTGGCCGCGCACATCGCCGCCTCCCACACGTTCCCTTCCTGTGTCTCGCCGTCGCCCATGATGCAGTAGGAACGGATGTCTTTCCCTTGCCGTTTGGCGCCCATAGCTATTCCCAGCGAGACCGAAAGCCCTTGCCCCAACGAGCCTGTCGTCAGCTCGACCCAGGGCAGCCAGACCGAGTCCACACTCCCCTGCAGACGGGTTCCCAGGCTCTCAAAGGTATCCAGTTCCTCTTTGGGAATCAGGCCGCGCTCAGCGAAGACGGAATATAGCCCAACGGCCCCGTGCCCTTTTGAGAGGATGAAGCGGTCCCGGTCGAGCCACTTGGGATTTGTGGGGTCCAGGCGCAGTTCCCTGAAATAGAGCGTCACCAGGAGTTCCACAAGGGATAGGGAAGGGCCGGAATGGCCGCGACCAACCCTGTACAGCGTATTGAGAATATCTTGCCGCACCAATTCACAGATGTATTCGAGCTGCCTGACCTCTTTTTGATCTACCTCGTAGGGTTTTCCATTTCTATCTGTGATTTGTGTCATCGTTTGCCTTTCATTGCTCCCAGTACGGCTGGGCGTAAATAGCTCCAGGGTTGTCACTCCTTCGACTTCGCTCACCGTCACGCTACGGCAGCACGTCAGCAGACGATGCGTGAGCTAGCCAATCCGTGACGCCAGCAGGCGGTGCGGCCTAGTACGCCACGGCAGCAGCCGATGCGAGAGCTAGCAGGCGTACCGTGACGCTAGCAAGCGGTGCGAGACGTCAGCAGACGGTGCGTGAGCTAGCTAGGTAAGGCCACCGAGAGGTGAGAGCTAGGTCGCAAGCGCTCCGTGAGGAGGTGCCCTCGCGAGTACCCCGAGGCTGAAAGCCGGAAGGGGCAGAGTGGGCAGAACAGGCCTGAGCGTGTCGATCGGCCAGCTGACGCATGCATGAATCGCTAGCGAAGGGCCTCTCGATTCATGTATCGCGAGATGCTTCGGCTGGTGTTGGCCGCTCGAACGGGCATCGGATTGCTAGCAACGGTTCCTCTCCTGATCAGGTTTCGTGCCAGACCCACTCAGCATGACGATTGACCCAACCATTGCTTGACTTGCGCCCGCGTGCACTAGGTTAACACACGCAGCCAGAAATTCTCCGACTGCCAGTGGGGGTACTCCACCGCTCCTTCGACAGTTCCTTTTACGTAGCTCTCTTCCGGTTCTATCTGCCTGATAATCTGCAGAGCAGCGCAGGCATCGGCGATTCCGGCCTGCATGGATGTACCCTCGCGTACCGCCTGCGCAAACGAGCGTAACTCGCCGGCGTAGCCGCCGATAAAAAAAGTTGAGTTTTCGTCGTTGGGGATAGAAAAGCCAGGCTCCCATACACTGATCTCCCCATCCGGCCGATAATGAGACAGATGGATCATATTCTCGGCCAGGACGAACTGCCCGTTGCCGGTGATCTCCACCCGTTCGTTGCTTCGTCTCCATAACTGTTGGTCAGAGACGGACAGGGTACCGACAGCGCCGGACTCGAATTTCAGCGCGATGGCATAGCTGGTATGGGTTTCATCGAGTTCGTACTTTTGATGGGAAACCTCAGTTACATCTCCCATCAGAAAGCGCAGCAGATCGAGGGTATGGATCCCCGCATCGAGCAGCAGGGCAAAGCCGTTGCTGTTCTTCCAGCCCAGGGCCATCTTGGCCTCTACGGCGGCGACGGGGCCAAAGTCAGGGACCGAAATGACCTGCTTCATCCGGCGGTAAATGAGGGCGTGGCGCTTCATCGTCCCCACCATGACCGGCACACCCAACACCTCGCTGCGATCGCGTAAATGCTCCGCCCCGGCCAGGTTCAGCGCCGGCGGTTTTTCCACAAACACAGGTAATCCCCGTTCTATGCAATCCAGGGCCAGCGGCGCGTGTGTCTTTGGTCCGGTGCAGATCAACACCGCTTCTAACGACTCTTCCTCCAGCATCCGTCTGTGATCAGTGTAAACGCGCTCAGCGCCGAACCATCTGGCGTTGCGCCGCGCTTTAACTTCGTCAACATCGCAGACTGCCGCCAGTTCAATACGGGCCAGATGGAGACTGGGATAGAGCATCTTGGTGGCGTGCCGGCCACAGCCAATAAAACCAACGCGTAATGGTTTCACTATTCTCGATCTTCTCCCTCTCTTCATGCGATGTGGGCGCCGCCATTCACGCTGATCACTTCACCGACGATATAGGTGGCTGCCGGCCCTGCCAGGAAAGCGACGACCTCGCCGATTTCTTCCGGCGTTCCCTGGCGTTTCAACGGAACACGATCTATCAAGCTCGCCAGGTGTGGCGAAATCACGCCGCCTTGCATCTGGGTCTCGATGTAGCCGGGCGCAATCGCGTTCACCAATATGCCTCGGGGAGCGGCCCAACGGGCCAGAGCGCGGGTAAAACCCATAATGCCGGCCTTGGCCGCCGAGTAGTCCACGTCGCACGAAAAACCGCCCCGTTGGCCGGAGATAGAGGTGATGTTGATAATGCGCCCCTCTTTTCGCTCCAACATCCCCGGCAGTACGGCCTTAGTGCAGAGGAAGTAGGCTTTCAGGTTCAGATCCAACACCCAGTCCCAATCCGCTTCGCTGATTTCCAGAATAGTGCGGGCGGGATTGTGGCCGGCGTTGTTCACCAGGATATCAATCGGGCCAATCGTCTGCTCCACCTCTGCGACCATATGTCTGACGGCCTCGGCATCGGTCACGTCCGCCTGTATCACGTGGGCCTGCCGTCCCAGCGCCCGAATTTGCTCACAGACTTCCTGCGCCAGTTCCGCCGCACGCAGATAGTTCACGGCCACGTCTACCCCGCCGCGGGCCAGAGAGAGCGCTGCACCGGCGCCAATGCCCTGTGAGGAGCCGGTTACCAATGCTACTTTTCCGGAAAGGCCAGTCGTCATTGTATGCTCTTCCTCCTGGAAAAAGTCATCAACCGGACAGGGCATGAAAAGTTGTACTCGTCTGGATGCTTGATGCCCTTACACCACACCCGGCGTGATCGGCCAGAAATGTCAGGAGCAGATCGTTGAAGCGGTCTGGTTGCTCCACGTTTACAAAATGGGCCGCCTCCGCCACAATGGTTCCCCGGCAATCAGGGATAGCGCGCTCGTACCAGGCGACAAAGGGAAGGCATGGCGAATCAAGGGCACCCGCCACGGCCAGGACAGGGACGCTTATTTCTGAAACCCGCGTCGTCATTTCTTCCATCTCGATGATGGCGCGGGCGGCGCCGGCAAACCCGTTGCCCGGTTTTGTACGCCATTCTTCTATCAAGCAGCGTGTCAGTTCCGGTGCGCACCCGGCCAGCCGCTGGTAGCGTTCCTCGTACCATTCGCTAACGGCCCTGTCCACCTCCCCTTGTTCTGCCCGTGTCGCCAGAGCCTCCAACTCAAACTGGATTTCCCGCGCCGGTTCCGACTTGGCGCTGACCAGCACAAGGGCGGCTACATCCCGCGGGTAATCCAGCGCCAGGCGCAGTGCTACCCGGCCGCCCATTGACAACCCGACGACACAGACCTCCTTCAGGTTCAGGCTGGTGATGAAACGATGAATGTCCTCTGCCATCTGGGGGATAGTGTAAGGACCGGGTGGAGAGGAAGATCGGCCGTGCCCGCGCTGGTCGACACAGACGACATCGTAGCCGGCAGCGGTCAAGGCCAGCGCCTGGGGGAACCACATTTTGCCGGTAATGGCAAAGGCATGCAGAAAAATCACGGGCCGGCCGTGCCCCTCCCGCTCAAACCATAGTTCTATGTCGTTGATTGTCAGACTGGGCATCAACAACTCCACATGCAATGTGTACGCCGCCGTTCAGGCTTCCTGGGGAATGATCGTAGGCGGATAAGCGAGATTCTCACCGTCACTCCTTCGGGACGCGGGACCATCCGGAAGAGCGACATAACCCAGACGAGTCGATATTTCCTGGCCCTTGGTCAGTACCTGTTCGACGAGAGCGTCCAGATTTTCCTCTATACGTCCTGCCGGGCCTGCAACTGTAATGGCAGCCACCAATTGGCCGTTATGATTGTATATGGGTGCGGCAACGCACCGCGCGCCGAGTTTGAACTCTTCGCGGTCCAGCGCGTAGCCTTTTTGACGAATATCTTCTACCTCTGCCGCCAGTTGATCCGGATCGGTAATCGAGTTGGGTGTCACCTGGGCAAAGCTGTTTGCGGCAGCCAGGCGCTCAAATTCACCGGCGGGCAACTGGGCCAGGAGTATCTTGCCCACTGCCGTGCAGTGGTATGGCCGGCTCACTCCCAAAGGTACATCCATCCGAATCTCCGAATCAGGCAGGAATTTGTCAATGTAGAAAACTTCATCGCTGTCGCGGATGCCTAACAAAGCCGTTTCGTTTGTTTCTTTTGCCAATGCTTTCAAATAGGGACGAGCGACCTGTCTTACCTCTAACTGCCCTAACATCGCCAGCCCAATTTGCAGCATAACCGGCCCCAGAGCATAGCGTTTGGTCTCTTCATTCTGAACAACGAAGTCCTGTGCGTTAAGCGCATTCATAATTTTCTGAACGCCTGCCGGGCTTATCCCCAGTTCACGACCTATTTCCCGGATACCCATGCCCTGGTCAGCGCGGGACAGGTGCTTGAGAATGATGAGCGCACGTTCAACAGACAGATTAGTAGTGGTCATATGAACACCCCAAGTTATAGATTCCTGAATACAAGAAACCTCGCTGCTTTTCTTGAAACACTGTCAATATTTATCGCGAACACTGTTCACAATTATAACATACCACGATTTCTTGGGGGTGTCAAGCAGCGCGATTTGGAAAGCTTATTGATGCCGGAGTGGAAACAGGGCGGGGTGTTGCGACCACTGGCGCCGGATGAGATTTTTGCACGAATGACCCCTTGACAAACGAGCAAAATTCGTGTATCCTATGAGCAGATGCCATTAGCATATGCTCATAGGATGAATCTCAAATGGCCACGGTCGAACGATTGGAGCTCATGCACCTTGCTGCTATGCTCTATTACACCGCCCACAAAACACAGAACGAGATTGCCGAGGAGTTGTCCGTTTCCCGGCAAACGGTATCGCGACTTCTTATCCAGGCACGGGAAGAAGGGATCGTAAAGATCACCATCACCAATCCCTTTGCCAACATGGAACACCTCGCCGACTCTCTGCAAAAGGCGCTCAATCTGAGCACTGTCATCGTTATCCCGGGCGAAGATGCAAGCCAGGCGCAGATCCGCAGACATCTGGGATACGCAACAGCCCGTTACCTGGAAACGGCGATCGGGACAGGCGATACCGTGGGCATTGGTTGGGGAAGGACACTATCCGAGGTTGTGGAGGCGTTGAACGTGGATGGCGCCAGGGGATTGACTGTGGCCCCTCTGATGGGTGGGTTGAATCATATCGCTCCCAGTTTCCAGGTGCATGAGATGGCGCGCATTTTCAGCGAGAAGCTGGGGGGAGTATGGAAGCCGTTTTATGTGCCTGCCATCGTCGAAAACGAGGCGCTGCGCCAGTCTCTGTTGGATTCGCAGGATGTCAGGCAGATCATGGACAGCTGGAAGACTCTGAACGTTGTGCTTGTCGGTATTGGGGACATCGATCTGGGTCCCGATGTTCATATGCTGTTTGCCGATTACATGGACGACAACAGGATGTCCCATTTGAAGCAAGCGGACGCGGTGGGCGACATCTGTATGCGGTTTTTCGATATTCAAGGAGATCCCATTGCAAATGGCCTGCCCGGCGTGGTGGGCATAGAACTGGCAGAAATCCGCGGCGCGCGACTGCGCATCGGCGTTGCCGGCGGCGGCGAAAAAGCCGAAGCCATCATCGGCGCGGCGCGCGGCGGTTTTATCAACACGCTCATCACCGATGAGTCGGCTGCATCTCGCATTATCAACCAGCTTTCATAGAGCAGAGGAAACGTCATGAACCCAGGAAAACAGATTCGCTTGAATCGCATCTTCGCCAGCGATGGGCGTAGCGTTGTTGTGGCGATGGATCATGGCTTGCCCGGCGTGACGCCATTGGCAAGCTTGAGCCAGCCGGGACGCCTGATCGAACAAGTGGCAGTGGGCGGGGCCGACGCCATTTTGACCACGCCAGGCATTGCCGAACGTTTCGCGCCACACATTGGGCTACTGGGGCTTATCGTGCGCCTGGATGGGGCGGTGACGATGTTGGGGCAAGGGGGCGAGATGCGCCTGATTGCCTCGGTGGAAGATGCCCTGAGGCTGGGAGCTGATGCAGTGGCTGTCATGGGCTTCTGCGGAACCGACGATGAGGCCAACAGCCTGGAAACGTTGGGGAAAGTGGCCACGGAGTGCCGCCGGCTGGGCATACCGCTTCTGGCCGAGATGCTGCCCATGGGCTATGGCGCTGAACCCACCCTCATCCAATTGGTGCAGGCTGCCCGCATCGGAGCCGAAATGGGGGCAGATATCATCAAATTGCCCTATGTGGGCCCGGCTGTAGCCTTCGAGGAAGTGATTGAAACCTGTTTCGCGCCAATCCTGGTCCTGGGTGGCAGCGCCAAGACAACGGATTCAGTGCTGACACAGGTCCAGGACGCCCTATCCGCCGGAGCAGCAGGCGTAGCCATCGGTCGCAATGTCTGGCTGCAAGAAGATGCAACAATGATGACAAACTCAATTGTAAAAGCTGTGCATGGTGAACAACCATCGTGAAAGTTGCCAGGGCCGGGCTTATCATCAACCCTGCGGCCGGACTGGGCGCCGCCCATAATTTGGCCGCGGCGCAGCAGGTTGTCGGCAGTCTGGGACCGGTTCAGGTTGTCACGGGCCCGGGTGACTTGGGCGCAAATGCCGTTCCTGGGGCGCAGGTCGTCCCGCTGCCGGCCATCCAGGGGCGCGTCGCCACTCAGTCCCTTGCCCGCCAGATCATCTCCACCGGCGTGGACCTCCTCATCGTCGTCGGCGGGGATGGCACCATGGCCGATGTCGCTTTCGTCCTGCTTGAGGCAAACAGCCACTGCCCTCTTCTCGGCATCGGCGGTGAGCAAAACTGGCGATGGACGGACTGTCCATGTCGCACGGGGAAAGCTGGTGGGCACCGAACTGACCCCCGTCGCCCTGGCCGGGGTCGAACCGATCCACTCCTCCTACATCAGCCTGGATGAGGGCGAAACCATCCAGGCGACAGGCATCGGCCCGCCCGCCGTACTCTGCGCCGATGGCAATCCCCTCAAGCTCCTGGTTCCTGGCGACATCGCCAGCATCCATCTGCACCCACAAGCCGTTCGGGTGCTGCGCCTGCAAGCGGAGGCAGCATGATGGCCGACTTACTGGATCGAGCTACCGGAATGCTGGCGTCACGGTACGCCTGCTGGCGTGCTAGCGTCGCAATGACACCTGCCTGGCCAGGAAAGTACCTTTCGAGTCAGATTCTTGCACACTGGACAAGGAGATTATCAGCGAACCTCACAAGGATGTACCGCAGCGGTGTCCCGAGCCTGTCGAGGGCGAAGCTGAAGTGTGACGCTGATAAACGCAGACTTGTGCTGAGCGTAGCCGAAGTATAATCACGGATCAATAGAAAAAAATCAGCGGTTATCTGCGCCGAAGGTCTGCGTAATCAGCGTTCCTCTGGCTTGTCCAGTTTGGGGGAACACCTCAATTGACAAAAAACCAAAATTATACGACGCGCCAAGAACAGATCAGTGTGTTTTTGGGCATCAGCATACAAATCATCAGCGTGGTGTTCGCCGCCCGATTTATCATCGACTTGGGCGCCCGGATGCTGTACTCGTTCATTCCCCAATTTTCTGCTGGTCTGGGGATAACGGTGGCGGCATTTGGCTGGCTGCTCTTCATTCGAGCCCTCGCCGGGGTGACAAGCCCAGTTTTTGGCCTCTTGTCTGACCGCTATGGTCGGCGCACTATCATGATGGCCAGCTTCCTCCTTCTAGCTGCCTGCGGAGTGGGAATGGCCCTGTCCCGGCAATGGTGGTCGGTAATGCCGCTTATTCTCTCAGGGCTGGCAGTAGCCGCTTTCGTTCCGGCCCAGCAAGCCTACATCAGCGACCGGGTCACCTACGAAAAGCGGGGGCGGGCGATGGGAAGTGTGGAATTCGCCTGGTCAAGCAGCGCTATCATTGCCTTGCCGCTCATGGGCTGGATGATCGAGGCCTATGGATGGCGCACCCCTTTTGTCTTTATTGCCTTGCTTAGCCTCTGTGGCGCGGCCATTGTCTGGCGATACCTACCTGCCGCAAGCGAGCGACAGGCGCATGAACCACTGACCTGGCGTGGGATCAGAAAGATCGTGGGGAAACGCAATGTTATGGCATCGATGGGAGTGAGTTTTCTGCTTTTTGCTCCCCCATAACCACCAGCTTGTGGACGAAATGGGGCCTTACCGGGGTCGGTGCAGTTGAAATCCTGTTCTTGCTGGGCGCTTTCGGATTGCTTTGGACCTGTTTGCACGATAAAAAACCGGCGGCCAACCCATCGTTGGCCGGTAGATAGGCGATGAGATCGGAGGCAGAGTCGGAAAACCCTTATCCTTCGGGTTCAAACCAATGGGCCAAGGCTGCTTCCGCATCAGCCAGGGCATCGACCACCGTGTCATATGCCTTGTCGCTTTCCCAAATCATGCCGCCGATGTCCAGGATACGGACGGTGGAATCGCTCATTTCGTCCTGGCCCAGTTCGATCCAGGCATCGCCACCAAGAACCCAGGCTGCCAAACCGGGGTATTCTGTGTCGAACATAGCATTGCTCCTCCATGCTTACAGATCCATCCCCGCCCCATGTTCGCGCAGCCAGCGCTGGCGCTCGCGATAGTCGGGCAGGATTTTGTCCACCTCGCTCCAGAAGGCGGGGGAGTGGTCGGGAACAAGGACATGTGCGAGTTCATGGACGACGATGTAGTCCAGCACGGTGAGGGGGGCCATCATGCAGCGCCAGTGAAAGTTGATGTTGCCCGTCCTGGCGGAGTAGGACGCCCAACGGTGTTTGAGATCCATCACCCGGATGTCGTTGACCTGCACGCCGAGTTGCGGTGCAAATATTGCCACCCGTTGTGGTATCTTCTCCCGCCCCTTTTCCCGATAGAAATCTTTGAAGGCTGCGTCAGGGTCAGCCTGCGTCTTGGGGTCGCGGCGCAAGAGGAAGTAACCCCCTTTGAGCATCAACGGCAGGCGCTGGTCGTCCACCCATTGTAAGCGAAAGCTGCGGCCCAGGTAGAGAAAGCCCTCACCGTTGACGTACTCACGTTCGATCTGGGCGGCGTTCAGTTGGCGCCACTCGGCCAGATGTTTGTAGATCCAGTAACGCTTTCGCTCAATCAGCGCTTCGACTTCGTCGTCGGTGAGATGGTCGGGTACGCGCACACTAACCGAGCCGTCGCGCTCGATGTAGATGCTGGCGGTTTTGCGCCGGTCGCTGCGAGTGAGAGTGTATTGGATATCACGATACACGGGCATAATCGGCCCAAATCAATTTTCGGAATAGCGACGACTTTCCGCGATGAAGGCGACGATTTCCTCGGTGCTGACGCCCAAATCAATTCCTTCCACATCCAACGGCGAGGATTTTTGTTCGACGGGTCTGAGGACAAAAACCTGTCCATCCCGGCGTTTGATGAGAACCTCACCCTCGTTCAGGGCTTTGTTCAGTAAAGAGGCAAGATTTTGACGCGCTTCTGAATAAGTGACTATTGTACTCATTGGGTCACCTCAAGGACCTTGACACCATACGATTGCGCATGATGCTGTAGTGTTTTGTCGAGCGTTAGCAAGGGCGCTCGATATTTTTCAGCGGTGCGAATCAGATAGGCGTCGTAGGCATAAATCGAGAGTTGATCAGCGATTTCGAGGGATGCAGGCAATTCGATTTCGACAAAACGGATGAGGATGCTCTGATAGAGGGCTATGGCAGCCAGCACCTGGGTAAGCATGATGCGACGGCGTTTCAGCATCGCCGAAAAAGCATTGCCGATCTCAAAATGGATGGACACAGGAGCGATAAGATCAGTGCCCGTCGTCAGTTCAAGCAAGGTTGCTTTTTCGGGTTCATTGGCAATGACTGCGATGATGGCGGAAGCATCGATGACAATTCGCATGAAGACTCCAAAGTGGTTGTACAAATGTACAAGTATTATAGCATACAAATTCGCAAACAGACAAGCCCTTTTCTTGGGGGCCAGCAATTCCAAATATGAAGCGATCCATTGGGCACCGCCACCGGGGGATGAATCCCTCGGCTACAAAACGGCGCTGGGTTCACCCGGCTAACTGCGGTTTAGCGACGATTCGTGGCTAAAAAAGCCCGATTCATCGGACGCTGTTACGTAGCGGGGTGATTTATCGCCCCGTGATGGCGGCAAATGCGCACAAGCTGAGTTGTTGAAGCCACCAAATGCCACGTTTTGAGGCATCCGTTGCCATATTTGGAATTGCTGCTTGGGGGCTTAACTCCGATTTCTCGCCAGCGTCACCAACTCAGCCACGATGTGTTCGTAGCCAGTGTACATGGCTTCGATGCCGCTGTAGAGGATGGTTTGAGTGAGGTCGCCTTTGAGGCGGTTGATCTGGTAGCGATTCTCCCAGAAGTTGACGATGCCGGTGTACTCGCCGATGATGCGGTGGATTTGGGCGGTGAGGTTCTTGAGTTTCCCCGCCTGTTCATCTGGCAGACCATCGGGGAAGGCAAGCTGGGCGATGAGGTCATGGTAGGGTTGCTGGTCGGTGGGGACGCCGGACAAGGGATCATCGCGGCGTCCGGCGGCGGCCTCGCCTTGCAAATCCAGCATGGCCTGGTACAGCGCATCCCAGTCGTCCTCATGCTGCTGGATGAGCTTTTCCAGCTTCTCCACCAGCTTGCCGAACAAAACCGGGTCCTCGTTGAACTTGATCTTGCAGTGGCGGCGGATGGCGTGCTCCATCTCGCTGGCTTTGGCCCGCGGGTCCCGCTGCGCCTGCACCTTGACGATGAAGTCGGGGTCGAGTAAATCCAATGGTGGGATCTTGGGATCGATGCCCTGGCTGACCAGATGCTCGTTGATCAGCTTGCGCACCTTGGCCCCGGCCTTGGCCAGATTGCCCACACTGGTATCCTGATAGCGGTCGCGCACGCGGCGGGCCAGGAAGCCCAGGCGCTTGGCCGGGATTTTGAAGGGCGTGGCCGCTGGATGGGGCAGCACGATATTCATGCTCTGCAAGAAGAAGCCCAGGAGCGTGTCGAACTCGGCCCGCTGTTTGACATCCTCCAGCGCCTGCACGGCCTGCTCCAGCACCTCGTAGTTGCGGGCGGGATCGGCGATGGTCTGCTGCATGTAGCCTTCGATCTCGACGACACCCAAATCCTGGAAGAATTGGATGATGCGGTTGCAGCGACTCTCCAGGACGGGGATCTCCTGGTTGATGTCGCGCATGGCGTCCATCACATCCTGCAGGGCCTCGTCGTCGCCGGCGTAGATTTCCAGGGCCTGGCTGAGATGGTTGGAGATGCCGATGTAGTCGACGATGTAGCCCCGGTCTTTGCCGGCATAAACCCGATTGACGCGGGCAATGGCCTGCAACAGGCCATGCTCGCGCAGTTTTTTATCCAGGTACATCACCTGCTCGAGCGGCGCGTCGAAGCCGGTGAGCAGCATGTCGCAGACGACGAGAAAGCCGAGGCCGGTTTCCGGTTTGGGTGGCTTGCCTGCCGCCGGGTCGCCATAGTCGAAGGGCCTCTTGAAGTTCTCGACGGCGTTGACCTCTCTGGCGTGCTGGCGGGCAGCCGTAACAACGGCCAATTCGTTGGTTCCGTCGCTGGACACCACCACCGCCGAGCTCAGGAATTCGACTTGGGCAATGAGGTCGGGGTCACGCGCGGCGGGCGGGAGAGCACGCGCCCGGTCGAGCCAGTTCTGTAACGCCTGGTCGATGAAGCGCCGGTAGCGGACGGCTGCCAGTTTGCTGCTGGCCACCACCTGCGCCTTGAAGCCATCGGGCAGGATGTGGCTGATGTAGTGTTCGACCAGGTCCCCGGCAATGGCTTCGATCCGTTTCTCCGCCTCCAGGATGTCGCCGAAGGTGCCGTAGCGGCGCTTGATGGCGCTTAGCTCCTGTGGCGCGCGGTCGGCGAAGAGGTCCTCGAATTTGCGCTCGAACTGGTCTCGGGACTGGATGGCGGTGTGGGCGGTCTTGCCGGTGTACTCGATGGGGATGGTGACGCCATCTGCCACCGAATCCATGAGTTTGTAGCGGTCGATGTACGTGCCGAAGCGTTTGACGGTACGCTTTTCGTCGTGGCGTTCGGTGATGAGCGGGGTGCCGGTGAAGGCGATGCGGGCGGCGTTGGGGAAGGCGGCGAAGAGGTTGTCACCCAGATCGCTGGACTGGGTGCGGTGGGCTTCGTCGATGAAGAGGACAATTTTCTCGGAATCGTTGATGGTCTCGAACACCCGGTATTGGGGCAGGGGCTCGGCAGCCAGGGCATAGTCCTGCCGTTGGGGGAAGGGAATGATGCGGCCGGTTTCAGATTGGCGGCCGGGGAGTGCCAGGGGCTGTTCTCGCTCCTGGAACTTATGCACCATCACCATATTCAGGTCAGAAGTGGTGGTTCCAAGCTGTTCACGCATGTCATCGCCGCCGAACTCCACCACATGCACCGGCTCGCCGGTGAGAAAAGCGGTCTCGGTCAGTTGTTTTTCCAGGTCGGTGCGGTCGTTGACCATGATGATCTTGTAGTCGTGCAGGCCGGGCGTGGTGCGCATGCGCCGCACGGTGAAGACCATGGTGAGGGATTTGCCGGAGCCTTGCGTGTGCCAGACCACGCCCGAACGCTCGCCGCTGTCATCCCGGCCCAGCAGGCGGTCGATGATCTTGCGCATGGCCCGGTATTGCTGGTGGCGGGGGATAACTTTGACCATTTCGCCGCCGATCTGCATGAAGAGCACGCAATGGCGGACGACATCGAGCAAGATGGCGGGGGAGAGGAGGCCCTGGATCAGCACTTCCTGCGGGCGTTCCACACCCAAAGGTGGGGTATAGCTGCGCTGCTCGGGCGGCCAGATATCGTTCCAGGGATAAAAGTACTTGTCGTCGGTGGCGGTGATGGAACCGACATCGGCTTTTTCGCCGCAGGTGCGGATGAGCAACTGGTTGGCGTGGAAGAGGCGGGCTTCCCCCTCGCGCAGGCCCTGGGCCCGGGCGTCAGGATCATCCCGCTGGTCGGAATAGCGCATGAGCTGGATGAAGGCTTCTTCCATCGAGTTGGCCCCGGTGGGATCGCTGCCCTCCAGCTTGCACTCCACCACCGCCCAGAGCAGGCCGTTCACGAAGAGCACGATGTCGGGGATGATGAACTTCTTACCCTGCTGCCAGGGCGTGTCCACCCGGAACTGGTTGATGGCGATAAAGCGGTTGCGCTCGGGTTGCTCCCAATCCACCAGCCTGACTTCGGGATATTCCTCGCCCGTCAGTTCATTGCTCCCCACCACCACCCGCGTCTGTCCGATCAGTTTGCGGCTGACGATCTCGTTGGCCTCCAGCAGGGGCTTGCCCCCCACCTCTGTCGTTACTTCGTCGTGCAGCGCCGCCAGTTGCGCATCCGTCAGCCAGGGCCGTCCGTCGGGCAGGGCGTTGATGCCTCGCACCGCTTCCATGAACACGCGGCGCAGGGTGGTTTCCCGGAAATCCTCGCGCAGGCTCTTGGCTGGATCGCCGGGGATGCCGTGAGGGCCATGATCGATCACCTCCCAGCCCAGGGCGGCGAGTTGGTCGAGGAAGGGTTTTTCGACGAAGGTGTACTCGGACATGATCGAAGGTGCGACATACTTCGCAAGTGCGTCGCACCTGGATTTGCCTAAAGTTTTTCGGCGGGAGGCATGGCATGCCCGCGCCAGCGCAGCAGCGTCACCGCATGGGCCTTGCGCAGCATGAGCAGGTCGGCATCTTGCATCAACTGTTTCAATTCGTTCTGCTCTTCTTGTCTGAGGCGATCCTCCGCTTGTCGTTCCAACAATTCCTGAAGCCGGGCAACCGCGGCTTGTGATGAGCGACTGCGGGCGACCCGCCCACCTCCACGGCCCGCAACAGCAGGTCTGTAAGGGGTTTGGCGGGTGGCCTGCGCCATCTGCTGGAAGCGCAGGGGCTCGGGCAGGGGCAGGGTGACGTTTTGTGTGTTCATGCTCATATTTCACCTGCTCGTGAGGCAATCGAGTCTGGCATCATCATACATCGGTTGGCGATTTCCGGCAACCGTCCGCCGCCTCCGTCGTTACTTCATCGTGCAGCGCCGCCAGTTGTGCGTCTGCCAGCCCTGCCGGGGGATAAATCCCCACGGCTACATATACAGCGCCCGATGAATCGGGCTTAGCCAGGTTCACCCGGCACTGTGCGACTGAGCAACAGTCGTCCGCAGCCCGGAGGCTTCAGCTCTGAGCGTCGGTGGCCCTTGCCCGGATCGCCGGGAATTCGGATATGATCCTGTGTGAGTTTCTGGCCGAGTGAACTCGGACTTTTCAGGCGCTTCGCACCAGTGGTCGACCTGCGTCGACCGGCCCCATGCCGAAGCCCGGGACGGCGAAGGCCGTTCGTTGGCCGTAGGCCTGTAGAGCCCGACTTCAGTCGGCCCTTGCCCGGATCGCCGGGAATGCCATGCGGCCCATGATCGATCACCTCCCAACCCAGGGCGGCCAGTTGGTCGAGGAAGGGTTTTTCGACGAAAGTGTATTCGGACATGATCCCGTGGGAGTGAGTTGCTGGCTCAAGTATACTTCAGAAAGGGAAGGATGTCAGGCGTCTGGTCTGGGCGAGTAAACTCGCACTCTCCAGACGCTTCGCGCCGGTGGTCGACCTGCGTCGACCGGTTACCGGACAGGCTATCATTTTTTCGGTGGGTTTTCGTAGTACTCGAAGAAATCTTCCAGCTCTGCCTGAATCTCATCCATGCCATGATGATTTTTCTGGTTGTTGATATAGTTCATGATCTTGGGGACATCCCATCGGCTTACGCTAAAAGCACCATAAAAACCCATCCACTTGAAATGATATTCGAGATGGAGCTGATTGTTGGCAAAATGAGATGAGACGCCTTTGAGTTGTTGCACCAATTTCGAGATCGAGAGCGTGGGAGGAATGCGCAGCAGTACATGCACATGGTCGGGCATACCGTTGATTGCCAGCACTCGACACCCCAGTGAGTGGGCGACATCGCCGATGCAACGGTACAACGCTCGTTCCATTTCAGGCTGTATGAGCGGCGATCTGTCCCATGTCGCCCACACGAGATGCACATAAAGTTCAGCTTTATCCCTTCTCATTGGCTAACCTCCAAATTTGATAACGAAAAGGACGGCGTAGGCCGTCCGCTGGCCGCAGGCCTGGAGAGCTCGAATTCATTCGACCGTTTGATCGATCACCTCCCAACCCAGGTCGGCGAGTTGCTCGAGGAAGGGTTTTTCGACGTAGAGGTATTCAGACATGATTGCGCAGCGAGCGCGTGCCAGACGTTATGCGGGGTTTTCCGGCGGATGCCAGCCCACTCGCATCCAATTGCGTCTGGCGTCGAGAATGACATCATTGTTCATATTCAGCGCTATCACTGTGACGCGTCCCGTGGCCGTCAATCCCAACAAATGGATGCCATCGACGTCCCAGGCGAAATGCGCCGACCAATTCTGCCGCCGCGGGTGAAAGAGGGGGGCGCTCTCGCCCGTGAGCGGATCTTCTATTTCGGTTGTGGCGTGCTTGAACAGGTTACAACGATGGCAGGCGAAGCAGAGGTTGTCGAACTCGTTCGTTCCTCCCTTGCTGCGGGGCAGGATGTGATCGATCACCATAGGATAGCCCGAGTGGGCCTGGCCGGTATGACAATAGGCGCAACGATGATCGTCCGCAACCAGCACAGTTGACGCCGCAATTTCGCCGAGATGTGAATGCTCATGGCAGTCTATAGTTTTTCGGCGGGAGGAATAGCATGGCCGCGCCAGCGCAGCAGCGTCACCGCATGGGCCTTACGCAGCATGAGCAGGTCGGCATCTTGCATCAACTGTTTCAATTCGCTCTGCTCTTCTGGTTTGAGGCGATCCTCTGCTTGTTGTTCCAACAATTCCTGAAGCCGTGCAACCGCGGCTTGTGATGGGCGACTGCGGGCGACCCGCCAGAGCGCATCATCATCCAACCTATCCAGGGCGGCGAGGTCAGCCTGGAAACGGGCCGGCGCTTCTTCCCAACTGGGCGGCCCGCCCACCTCAACAGCCCGCAGCAGCAGGCCGGTAAGGGGTTGGCGGGTGGCCGTGGCCATCTGCTGGAAACGCAGAAAGAGGGTTTCTGGCAAAGGTAGGGTGACGTTTTGTGTGTTCATGCTCATATTTCACCTGCTCGGAAGGCAATCGAGTCTGGCGTCATCATACACCGCTTAGCGATTTCCGGCAACCGTCCACGCTTCCGCCGTCAATTCCAAATTTGGGATGTTGCACCGGGCGTCGAGGCAGGGCTGTTCAGTTCTAAAACCAATATCATGCTAATGGCTTCCTGCGTCCAAATATAACAACGAATCAGTAGGATTTATCGAATTTTCCCGACTCAGATTCGGTCAATCCCCAGGATTCGTTGTTATATTTAGCAAACAAGAAATAAAAATGAACAACCCTGGGCGCCAAGGATTGAAATCTCATGTGCGACGCAGGCAAGCTACGCTTGCTCGCAAGTGCGTCGCACCTGGATTTGCCATGATCGATCACCGCCCAGCCCAGGGCAGCCAGTTGGTCGAGGAAAGAGTTTTCGACGTGGAGGTATTCGGATATGATCCTGTGTGAGTGAACTGCTAGCTTAAGTATACCGCAGAGTCAGTTTCTGGCCGAGTGAACTCGGACTTTTCAGGCGCTTCGCACCAGTGGTCGACCTGCGTCGACCGGCCCCATGCCGAAGCCCGGGACGGCGAAGGCCG
>JAYELL010000120.1 GCA_034717495.1 Chloroflexota bacterium
GGAGATGATAGAAGCCGCCGGCAATCTGCGCGGCATCATCAAATGGGGCGTAGGATACGAAAATGTTGATGTTTCTGCAGCCACGGAACATGGGCTGCCCATCGTCACCCTGCCGGTCTTTCTGGCCTCGGTGGCCGAAGCGGTGTTCTGCTTCCTCTTCACCATCACCAAAAAATATCAGCATCTCAATGCCTTGGCCCTTGCCGGGAAGCGCCCCACCATCGATGACCGGGGCCACACGTTGGAAGGCAAGGTGCTGGGCTGTGTTGGCCTGGGGCGTATTGGCCGCCGGGTGGCGTGCATTGCCCTGGCCTTTGAGATGAAGGTGTTGGTTTACGATCCCTATTTGGACAAAGCCGAAGTTGATGGACGCCTCCTGCCCCTTGTTTCGCTGGATGAGTTACTGTCACAAGCACACTTTGTGTCGCTGCATGCACCCTTAACCGCCGAAAATCACCATATGATTGACGACGGCGCGCTGGAAAAAATGCGCTCGGACGCCTACCTCATCAATGTTGCGCGCGGCGGGCTGGTGGACGAGGCTGCGCTTTACCGCGCCCTGATCGACGGACAGATTGCCGGCGCCGCGCTCGACACCTTCGAAGTGGAGCCGGTCTCGCCGGACAACCCGCTGTTGGGGCTGGACAACGTGTGGGCTACTCCCCACTACCTGGGCGCGACCTGGGAAAGTCTGGCGCAGGTAGCCGCTGCCGTCCAGGATGCTGCCTTGAAGCTGTTGCAGGGTGAGCATCCCGGCTACCAGGTGGTCAATCCTGAAGTTTTCGAAGAAAGGGAGCAGAATCTTGATACTTGATTGCGAGCTCTATCTACTCGACTTTCCGGTGGCAGGCCGGATATACGATATCCCTGCCCTGGAATTGCTGCTGGACGAAGCCGGTATCGACCGGGCGGTGCTCATGCCCCCGGTGACGATCAAGCCAGACAATTATTGGATGGTCGAGCAGGCGAACGGTAATTCGCGTTTCATTCCCTGCGCCTTGCTCAACCCTCATTTTGGCGATGAAGCGGTGACCGAATTAGAAACCGGCGTGCGCGAGTGGGGCATTCGGGGCCTCAAATTGATGCCGACCAAGCACGGTTACCGCCTCAATACAAAGGGTGTTCACCAACTGGTGGCCAAGTGCGCGGAATTGAACATCTCCCTATCGGTTCATTCCGAAGGAGGCTGGGCCAATCCTTTGTTCATTGGCGTGTTGGCCGAAGCCTTCCCGGATGTGTCCGTGATAATGGATCATATGGGATATCGCTACTGGGTGGCAGAGGCTATTGAAGCCGCAAAACGAACTCCCAATATTTACCTGGCCACAACCGCTGTAATGGAACCGCACTTTATCGCTATGGCGATCGAAGCGATAGGGGTGGAGCGCATTGTCTTCGGCTCAAACGGCCCCCTGGTGATCCCGAAAATGCAAGTAGAAGTCATCAAATCGCTGCAACTTTCGCCGGAGAACGAAGCCAATGTTCTGGGCGGTACGCTGGCGAAATTATATGGAATTGAGAATTAAAGAAAAGGTACCAAATCTGTAGATATTGATGAACCCTTGGCTCAAAAGACAGCACAAGATATTATGGATAATTCCGGGAGGGAAATATTGGCATTTCATGCGGATGTATCAGATTCGAGTCAAGTACGAACCGTGGTAAACACTACTTTAGAGAAGTTCGGTCGCATCGACATCCTGGTAAATAACGCCGGGATATGCCCTGTTACACCATGGGATGAGGTTACCCTGGATAGTTGGAACAGGGTGCTTTCTGTGAACCTGACCAGTGCGTTTCTTTTTACACATGCTGTTGTCCCCTCAATGAAATCAAACCATTTTGGACGTATCGTATTTATATCCTCGGAAGCAGCTTTCAGTGGAAGTGTTATCTCACATGTTGCCTATGGAGTAAGCAAAGCTGGGATGTTAAATTTTATGAGATCTGTAGCAAAAAAATTTGCACAAGATGGTATTTTAGCAAATGCTGTTGCTCCAGGTCCTGTCGATACACCTATGGGTCGTAACTTTGGTGATGATTTTTGGGTCTCCGCAGAGCAGCGCACCTTACTGAAGCGCCACGCTACTGGTCATGAGATTGCGGACGCGGTATTGTTTTTTGCCAGTGATCGGAGCACCTATGTTACAGGACAGTATCTCCGAGTAAATGGTGGTCGTGATTTATTGGTGTAGGGCGAATAAAAATGTCACTAACAAATATCGGTACTGTAAAATCAGCGGTTATGACAGCGCCTAATCAGGTTAAGGCGGTCGAGCGCGAAATTAAGTCACCTGGACGAGGTGAAGTTGAATTGCAGGTTGGTTATGTGGGTATATGTGGCTCCGATCTGCATGCCTACCTGGGGGGAGATACCATTTTTGACTTCCCAATTGTCTTTGGACACGAATTCAGCGCCCGGGTGTTGCGCTGCGGACCCGGAATTGACCACTTGCCGGAAGGTCAGTGGGTCGGTGTGGCTCCGCTCCTGGCGTGCGGCGATTGCCCATTTTGCAGCGCAGGCCACGAACATCTCTGCGAGCGCCGAGCCATTTTTGGAGCCAGGACTGACGGAGCGCTGCGGGAACGACTCATCATGCCGGCTGAGGTCGTCTATCCCCTGCCGGCGGGAGTATCTCCCCCGGAAGGGGTTTTGGGCGAACCCCTGGCTGTAGCCATACACGCTGTCAATCGCGCCGGGCGTGATCTGGCAGGGGCAAAGGTTATCATTAGCGGCGCCGGGGCCATTGGCCTGCTCATTGCCCTGGTGGTGGAGCAACGTGGCGCAGAGCAGATTTTGCTGTTGGAGATCGACGAAAAGCGCCGAAATTTTGCCCGGTCTCTGGGCTTTCAAATCACTCATCCGGAAGAGGCTCCTTGTGCAACGGCTGACTGTCTCTTCATTGCTGCCGGAGCACCCGCAGCCATAGCTGTCATACCAGATTTGTTGGCGCCGCTCGGTACAGCCGTGGTGGTCGGCATCATCTCCGAGGCTCAGCTTAACTGGTTCCACCTGCTCATTAAGGAGGGCAATGTAACCACCTCTCGTTACTTCACTCTGTCCGACTACCAGGCGGGAATCAGGCTTCTGGGCGCGCCCGGTTTCAAGGCCAAATCACTCATTCAGGAGCAAGTCGCTTTTTCAGAGTTGTTTATGGATGAGGGGCGGCAGGTCATGGGCCGCGCCCAGCAAGTCATGCGACTACTGATCAAAATATAGAAACGAAAATGTATGAAAATCATCGATAGTCACTGCCATCTTGGCATTTCCAAACTTTCCGGCCATACCATCACAGAAAGCGACCTGTTGCATGCTATGGATACGCACGGCGTGGACATATCCCTGGTGATGCCCCACGCCGTCACCGATGATCCGGTTGCCGCCCATGATGCGGTGGCGGAACTGTGTCAAAAACATCCTGGACGCTTTCGGGGCATAGTTAACTTAAGCCCTCTGTGGGACGAAGCCAACTACCGCCGCGAGGCGACGCGCTGCGTGCGCGACCTGGGCTTTGTCGCCCTGAAGCTCAATCCTATGCAGCATCTCACGTCGCCCCTGATGGCGAACGCGGACAAGGTTTTTGACGCTGCCGCCGATTTGGGCGTGCCGGTTGTTGTGCATACCGGGCCGGGAGTCCCCTGGGCGCTGCCCGCGCTCTCTATCCCCCAGGCCAGGCGCCACCCCGATTTGCCCATTATCCTGGCCCACGCCGGTTTTGCCGTTTATACCGCCGAGGCTTATGTGGCCGCAGTTGAATGCGACAATATTTTCCTGGAACCTTCCTGGTGCGCCATTTATGAGTTGAAATGGCTGATTAAAGAGCTTGGCGCCGACCGCATCCTGTTCGGTTCAGACCTACCCGAAAATCTGCCGGTGGAACTCGTCAAGTATAAATCCCTCGACCTGTCCCTCCAAGACCTGGCAGCTTGCCTGGGAGGAACGGCGGCACGACTGTTTCAGATATGAAAAGGAGTAGAACTACGGAAACTTACAGTACAACCGTTAAATCGTTTTGGCAAACTGATATCCTGGTTATCGGCGGTGGTCCTGCCGGAGTGATCGCTGCTCTGGCTGCCGCTGAACAGGGCGCAGCGGTGACCCTGGTCGAGCGATATGGGTTTCTGGGCGGAATCAGCACGCAAGTGATCGATACCTTCTGCGGTTATTACCCACCGGGTGACAACGCCAAAAGAATCATTGGCGGCATCCCGGACCGTGTGGTCGACGCACTTATGCAGCGTGGCAAAGCCCTTTACCGCATGTGTCCCTATAGTGGAAGCAAACTGATCACGTATGATCCGCCCACCCTCAAGGTAGTTTGGGAAACAATGGCTCAGCAAGCTGGGGTAAGGGTTCTTTTGCACACCTTTGTGGTCGACGCCTGGCGGGATAGAGATCGAATCATGGGCGTGGTGGCAGTGAATAAAGGTGGATTTGTACGATTGCAGGCCGGGGTTGTCATCGATGCATCGGGGGATGCTGACGTTGCCGCCGCAGTGGGGGTGCCGTTTGAGAGCGCCGAACACGGCCCCGTCCAACCACTCACAACCACGTTCAGACTGATGAAGGTCGATGTTGAACGGGCACAACAAGTGGAGGAGGCAGAACTTCAGGCGTTAATGACCGAGGCAGTTGAAGGCAATGGCTATGATCTGCCTGGCCGGAATGCCATATTTTACATTACACCTCTGGCTGGCGTGGTAGGCACGAATATGACACGAATCAGCGGCATCGACCCAACCGACCCTTTGCAGCTTTCCGAAGCAGAGCGCCAGGGACGACGACAGGCGATTGAATACATGCGTTTCCTCAAAGATTACGTGCCCGGCTTTGAAAACGCAGAATTAGTTAACTTTAGCACCCAGATCGGTATCCGGGAGAGTCGTCGCATTTTTGGGGATTACCGGCTCACCGGTGAGGACGTTTTATCGGGGCGGAGTTTTGAGGACGCAATTGCCAAAGGCGCCTGGCCAATCGAGGAACACCAGGCCAAGCATGACATACGCTGGCAGCATCTTTCTGACGGCGTGGCGTATGACATCCCATATCGTTCTTTACTGCCGCAACGTGTGGAGGGCCTGTTGGTTGCTGGGCGATGCCTCTCTGCCGATCATGACGCCCACGCTTCCGTGCGGGTAATGGCTCAATGTATGGCAATGGGCCAGGCTGCCGGTGTGGCTGCTGCGCTGGCCTCGGACAAAAGTCTTATGCCGCGTGAAGTATCGATGGCAGAACTACAGGATTGCCTGCGCGAGCTGGGCGCTGTGATTTAGAGATCAATAGTACCTTTTGAGTCAGATTCTTGCACACTGGGCAAGACAATTCGCCACGGACCTAACCAAGGATGTACCGCAGCACGATGAACACTGACAGACGCAGATCAATCCAAGAGAGATCAGCGAGAATCTGCGCCGGAGGTCTGCGTAAATCAGCGGTAAAATCAGAAAAAAACACAACCGCAAGATAACCGCCGATAAACGCTGATCAGTCCAAACAAGATCAGAAAAGATCAGCGACCTCTGCGCCGGAGGCCTGCGTAAATCTGCGGTGAAATCAGAGAAAACACAACCGCAGATGACGCAGATAACCGCCGATGGACGCAGATCAATCCAAACAAGATCAGAGAAGATCGGCGAGAATCTGCGCCGAAGGTCTGCGAAAATCTGCGTTCCTCTGCTCTGTCTTGACGAAAGAGCGGAATTGAACCACTGATAACCGCCGACGTGTCCTGAGCGTAGCCGAAGGGTAGACGCTGATCGATCCAAACAAGATCAAAAAAGATCGGCGTGAATCTGCGCCGCAGGTCTGCGTAATCAGTGTTCCTCTGGCTTGTCCAGGTCAGGATAGTAGAAAGGAAGGAATAACATGGAACCAATTGTTTGGGTCAAGGAATACAAAGAGGATGAATTATCACCCGCTCCGGGGATTGCCGGGCGTTTTAAGCGTTACGTCGATAGCCGTGAAACGGGCCAGCGCCTGATTCACGGCCTGGGACGGCTCGAGCCCGGCGAAGATATGGGCTGGCACAGCCACCCGGAAGAAGAAGCGTTTTTTGTCATATCCGGACACGGCGTGATGCGCTGGAAAGTGAACGATGAAGTCCATGAGGCCGAGGTCGGACCCTATTGCACCTTCTACAAAGTCGGCGGCGTGCCGCACCAAATGGTCAACACGGGCTCGGAGCCGCTCATCGGGGTTGTGGCCAAGGTGAGCGCCGATGAATAGACTGAGCGGTAGTTGCGTTTTAGGAAGCGATCTGGGAACCAGCGGTTGCAAAAGCATTGTTCTCGATGCCGAGGGCAACATTCGCGGCTGGGCGCTGGAAGACTATCCTACCTTGCGCCCTCATCCGGGTTGGGCAGAACAGCATCCGGGTGATTGGTTCAGTGCTTTCCGCAACACGGCCCAACAAGCCATCCGGCAGGCAGAAGTAGAGCCGGAAGAAATCGCCGCCGTCTGCATTGTGGGCATTACGCACAATGCCGTCCTGCTGGACGAGAATGATGCCGTTCTTCGCGCCGCCATCCTGTACACTGACATCCGCAGCCAAACTCAATCCGAGGCCTTGCTTCAAAAGTGGGGTGATGCAATCTTCCAACGCACCTTTAACCCGCTCAGTCCCGTCTGGACCTGGCCCCAGTTGCAGTGGATCAAAGAAAATGAGCCTGAGGTGTGGCGTCAGACCCGCCGAATCTTGTTTCCAAAAGATTACGTTCGGCACCAGATAGCGCCCTCTTTTCTGACCGATACCATAGACCCGGTGGGCACCTGCCTGTACGACCCATTGGAGAACCAATGGATTGACCTCTTTTGCGCCGACCTGGGCCTGCCGCCGGAAGTTTGGCCGGAACCTGTCGAGCCGTGGTGTGTTGTGGGAGGCGTCAGCAAGCAGGCAGCCGCCGAGACCGGGCTGGTCCCTGGCACGCCTGTTATCGCCGGGACAACGGACACCGCCGCCGAAGTGTTTGGAACGGGCGCAATCCGCCCCGGCCAGACCACCGTCAAGCTGGCGACCGTTGGCCGTATTGCGACCATCAGTGAAGATCCTGTGCCTGATCCAACCTTTTTCAACTACCCTCACGTGCTCGAAGGGCTGTGGTATCCCGGAACCAGCACTAAATTTGCGGCCTCGGCCTTTACCTGGGCGCGCAGAGCCTTTTGGGATGAAGGCGACCGATCACACGACTACAAACTGATGGACCAGGCCGCCGCCGGTGTGCCTCCTGGTGCAGGGGGAGTCATTTTTCATCCCTACCTGGCAGGCGAGTTTGCTCCCTCCTGGGACCCCTATCTGCGGGCAAGTTTTCTGGGCGTGGGGATACAGCACAATCGCGCCCACTTCACGCGTGCAGTGATGGAAGGTGTCGCCTTTGCCATCCGCGATGCGCTGGAAAGTATCCTGGCGACGGGCCTTGAAGTGGACGAAATCCGACTCATTGGCGGCGGGGCGGCCAGCGACCTGTGGGCCCAAATTATGACCGACGTTCTCCAGCGCGAGTTGCTTGTGCCAGAGAGCGCGGACGCCGCTTTTGGCTCCGCACTGATGGCCGGTGTGGCTGCCGGAATGTTTGAGGCCAAATCTGACTCTATCGGCGATCTGATTCGTATCCGCGCCCGCCGTTTCCCCGATGAGAAACGGAGCACGCTTTATGACGACCTGTTTGGCATTTACCGGCAGGCTGCCGAGTCCATAAGCGATGTGTCGCACCAGCTGCATCATTTTCAAGTAAAACAGGGAGCAGGAAGTAAATGAGCCATTTACAAGCATACAAAAATGATCTATACGAACTGCGCTTTTCACCGATGTGCAAACCGGCGGCTGAAGTAGCCAATCTGACTCAATTGGAGAGTCACACGACACGCGCCCGAATGATGATGCTATGGCGTATTGCTGAGGGCCTGATTGAATGGACGCCGCGCGAAGTGGCGTTAGTCTATGAGTCAACGCTGGATAGCATCAGCGAGGCATTCGACGTTTTCCACTACCCTGTCAGTCAATATATGTTGGCCGCCCGCGCTGATATTTGGGAAGCAGGGCTGGCCCCGGAATGCGTCAGACAGGCTGTGGAAGCCAGTCTGACGGCCGACTTTGGAGCACCTGACACATCCGAAACGCTTTTGCTCGCCGGTGAAATCGCCCAACTTGGCGATGATACGCTGCTGGAGCCGATGAAGGCATCAGCGCAAACGTGCGGCATCGAGGCGTCAGCGTGGGTAGTTGCTACCGGCGCGCTGGCTTACACCCTCGGTGCGTGGGACGTTGCCAGCGCTCAAGCGAAGCAGATCATCGCAGGCATCCAGGCAAGCGGGGCCGAAATCGTCATTGCGGATGGGCCGGAAACAGCCTGGGCCTTGACCAAAATCTACCCTGGTTTGGGCCTTAGCCTGCCCGAAGGCGTCTCTGTCAAGCTGCTATCGGTTGCGCTGGATGAGCGGTATGATAACCAGACTGGACCGATCCCGGAGAATGGCCCGGTCTTGTTCCACGATAGTCGCCCAGCCTGCCTCCTTGCCGAAGAAATGGCAAACCACCTGGCCATCATGCCGGGCTATTTGGAAGACGAGGCGGCCTTTGGGGTTGGCGCGGTCTTCGAAGCCCCTCGCCGTTTGCTCGATGCGCTGCCAGCGCAGCGTGTCTTTGGCACCTGGACTCGCTCTCTGGCCCGCACCAGCGGTGCGGATGACGGCCTGTGGATGACTTATCCCCACCTGGCTGCCGGGTTGGCTGCCCAACGTCTCGATTATGCTGATAACCTGGGCGCTGAAACCATCATCACTGACTCACCTCTGGCAGCGTCTTATCTGTCGAAACACACCAGCGGTCACAGCGTCGGGGTGAAATTATTAGCAGAATTTTTTGAAGGAAAAAAACAATGACCATCCAAGAACATTTCTGGGACCAAATCATCACTGAACTGGAAGCTATCGTAGGGCATGATTTTGTAGCAACCGATGAAGCTGACCGCATTGGATACAGCGTGGATTACTTTTGGATACCGCGACTATTGGTTGACCGCGGCAAAGCGCTGCCTCTTCCCGATGTGGTGGTCCAGCCTGGAACGGTTGGGGAAGTATCGGAAGTCGTCAAACTAGCTAACGTCTACCGAATACCCGTTGTTCCCTATGGGGGCGGGTCAGGCTCTCAGGGCGGGATTATGCCCGTCTACGGCGGCATTACCCTCGACCTGAAACGCCTCAATCGCATCATCGAAATCAATGAGATGTCGCAAACGGTTACGGCCCAGGCAGGCATCAACGGCTATGAGTTGGAACAGGCGCTAAATCAAGCCGGATACACCCTGCCCCATTATCAGGCATCGGTACACTCTGCCACGTTGGGCGGGTATTTGGCCTGCCGCGGGTCAGGGGTGCTATCAACCAAGTACGGCAAGGCCGAAGACATGGTACTTTCGGTGCAGGTGGTGTTGCCAAATGGCGACATTATCCGCACCTTGCCGGTACCGAACCACGCTGCCGGACCGGGTATTTTGCAGGTGTTTGTGGGCGCGGAAGGCTCATATGGAATCATCACCGAAGCCACAATGCAGCTTGAGCGGATTCCAGAAGAGCGCTGTTTTCAAGCCTTTCTTTTCCCAGATTTGCATAGCGGTCTTGAAGCCGGGCGCAAGATTATGCTCAACCGCCTGGAACCGATTGTCATCCGCCTGTACGACGAACCCAGCACGCGCACCCGAATCAAGAAGGTGCTTGGGTTGGATGCAGAAGGGGCGTATATGGTGATGGGCTTTGACGGCTGGCCCGAAATTGTTGAAGCGCAGGAGAAACGCGCTACCGACATCTGCCTGGCCCATAACGCCGAAATCCTGGGGCGTGAGTCAGGCGAGAACTGGTGGCAGCACCGCTACGATTTCTACTTCCCGCCCAAGGTGCTCGACTTACCCTGGCTGTTCGGCACAATGGATACGCTCTGCACCTACGATAAGATCGAAAACCTGTACTGGACCAAAAAACGTGCTATCGAAGCGCAATATGCTGATTGGAATGTCAGATACATCGCCCACTTCTCGCACTGGTACGCCTGGGGCGTCATGGTCTACGATCGCTTCATCATCGAAGAGCCGCCGGAAGATGCCGGCGAAGCCCTGCGGCTGCATAACAAAATTTGGGATTTGGCTGTTCAGAAATCTCTGGAGGGTGGTGCAATCATCAACGAACACCATGGAGTTGGGCTGAAACTGGCCCGGCATATGCGAGCCCAATACGGCCCGGCGTTTCAGGTTTTGGAGGCGATAAAATATGGCCTCGACGCGCATAATGTGCTGAATCCGGGGAAGATGGGCTTTGGCCCTGTGAATCCTTAGCACCCAGCGATCCGTCCGTCCGAAAGAGTGATGATTCGGTTGGCATACTCATCCACCAACGGATCGTGCGACGCCAACAGGATCGTCATCTGTCTTCTCTTCAACGATTGAGCTGAATAGCGAGAGTATCTCCCGCGTCGTTTCACTGTGATGTCCGGGTCATGGCTGACGATGAGGGCGGCGTGAGCATGATGAGGGTCACGCCTGCGACCAGACCGACCAGGGTAGCCAGTGTCAGTCCCTTTTGGGACCTCCCGCCGGTAGCGCCGTGTGATCGAATGATAACAGGTATTTGCTGCGGAAGCAAAGGCCTTGGTTTCACAGTGACATAGCTACTCCAGCGTGTCGCTATTGGCTTCAGTGAATCTTGACTGTTTTTTACTCAACGTCATGGGTTTGGTCGACTGCGGTGACAGAGGATGTAATTCAAGGGCAAAGATCATGGGCTGGGGTTCGATTACATAGGGAGACAGTACGCCGGCTGCATGGGTGCAACTGGCATTGCCAAGACCAGACTGCCGGAAGTCCAGGTTCAGCGTGATATCATGCCGGGGCTTGAGCTCATAGGTATGGGCTGCCCTGGCCAGATCACCCGTGCTGAAACGATGGGCACTCACATTCAGCAACGCCTGGTTGTCGTCGCCACGCGCAACTGCCAACAGACCCCAGCCATCGTCGTCGCTGAGTGCTGCCCAACGCACATCGGTCTTGTTGCCGTTGTCCTGGGGGACAATGTAAGGCACATACTGCTCGTCAACCGTGCCACTGAAAACCCCGACTCGCGCGCCGTTCTTGCGATCATCATAGGATTCGTGAGGCCCGCGCCCGTACCAGGTGAAGCGGTCATATGATTCCGGCAAGCGCATCTGCAAACCGACCTTGGGCAAGGGCGGAAGCCCTTCATCGGGCAAGATATGAACTTCGATCAACACATGTTCGTTGCCGGAAATGGCGTAAGTGTACTCACACTCAAAACCATCGGCGCGGTCGGGCGCACAGAGTCGCGCCTGGACACGGATAGTTGCGATGCCGTCGCCGGCCTCCTGCAGGCTCACCGCCTGCACATGCTGCCGGAGCCGGTCGAGGCCTGCTTCTCGCCAGAGATCGGCCATGCGAATGTGCATGCCTTCGTCGTTATCGGTGGGGGCGCGCCAGAAGTTCAGCAGAGGCCCGCTGAGCAGCAATTCCCGATCCTGGAAGCGATACGAGGTAATGACTCCCGCATTCTTGTCGAAGACGAGAGAGAAATCGGGGCTTTGCACTGCTATCTTCGCAGGCGTTTCCGCCGTTTCCAGGCTGAGCATTCTCCCGGCTGGCAGAACTTCCACCTCTTGAACATCAAACGGCATCTTGAATTGTGTCCAGGCTACCTCGTGCCCCCGTTCTGCCCACAATGTGTCCTCGAGCAGCGAACAGCTCAGGGTAAGCCAGTATTCTACCCCTGGCTCCGGCGTTGGCTGGGCAATGGGAATGGTCACGCGTTCGCGCTCCCCCGGTGCTGTGTGCAGGGGGGACAGTGTACCTGCTTGCAGAACACGATCATCGGCTGCGAGCGTCCAGTCGATATGCAGCTCGCTCAAATCGCTGAAGTTGTAGCCGTTGACAATGTAGACCTGCCCTGAAAGCAAGTCCACCGGCTCGATCCTGACCGGTTGCTGGATTTTTTTGCATTCCCACATGGTTGGGTGGACCTGCCGATCTGGAAAGATCAGGCCATTGATGCAGAACTTGCCGTCGTGACGTTTTTCTCCAAAGTCACCACCATAGGCGAACCATTCTTCGCCCTGTTCCGTGACCTGTCGCAGTCCCTGGTCCACCCAATCCCAGATGAAGCCGCCCAACAAGCGCCGCTGCGTCTCGATGGCATTCCAGTACTCCTGGAAATTTCCGGTGGCGTTGCCCATGGCGTGGGCGTATTCGCACATTATCACTGGACGGGTTTCATGCGGATCCTGAGCGTAGCTGGTGATTTCCTCCACGCTGGGATACATGGTGCTCAACATATCTACACTGGGTGCATTGCCTGCAGGATGATAGTGAATGGGGCGGGTGGGGTCCACGTCCCGGATCCAACCGGAAAGGGCGGCGTGGTTCGGCCCGTAGCCCGATTCATTGCCCAAGGACCATGTGATCACGCAGGGGTGATTTTTGTCGCGCTCCACCATACGCATGCCCCGTTCCATGAAGGCGCCAAGCCATGCCGGATCCCTGGCCAACCTATCCCACACGGCATGGGATTCGATATTGGCTTCGTCGAAGACGTACAAGCCGAATTGGTCGCACAAATCGTACCAGCGTGAATCGTTGGGATAATGGGCGGTGCGGACGGCGTTGAAGTTGAACTGTTTCATCAGCCGGATATCCTCGATCATGGAGTCCAGCGTTACCGCCTTGCCCCGGTCCGGATCGTGCTCGTGCCGGTTGACACCCTTGAGAAGTAGGGGGACGCCGTTGATCAGCATTTGGCCGTCGCTTATCTCGACTTGCCGGAATCCCACCTTGCAGCTCTCGATCTCCAGGATCTTCCCGGCCTGATCCTCCAGGGTGAGCAACAGGGTGTACAGGTATGGCCGCTCCGCTGACCACTTCTGAGGATTGATGACTGGTGCTTCCAATTCCAGGGTGATTTCAGTATCACCCGGAATGTCCAGAATGTCGACGGGACTGGAAGCATATACCACCGACCAATCCCCCGCAAAGGATGTCTGCAACCAGCGGGAGGGTTGTTCGCCAAACACCGGCTGGTTCTCTGCATCGAAGAGCGCCACCTTCAGCCGATAGCCCTCGATGCGTTTGGCGTCGGCGTTGCGAAGTACAGCTCCCACCTTCAGCGTCGCATCGCGGTAGTGCTCGTCCAACCCAGTTCGAACGCAGAAGTCCCGCAGATGCAGGTTGGGTTTGGCCAGCAGATGTACATCCCGGTAGATACCGCTGAGCCACCAATGATCCTGATCTTCCAGGTAGCTGCCATCGGACCAGCGGTAGACCTGAACCGCCAGGGCGTTTTCGCCAGGATGCAAGGTGGCGGTAATATCGAACTCGGCGGGCAGGCGGCTGCCCTGGCTATAGCCGATCTTCACGCCGTTGATCCAGAGAAAAAAGGCCGAATCGACGCCTTCGAAGACAACGAAGATGCGGCGCTCGTCCCAACTGTCCGGGAGAGAAAATGTGGTGACATAGGACCCGACCGGGTTGTCATCCTCCGGCACGCGCGGCAGGTTTTCGGCGTCGAAGGGATATTGGACATTGGTGTAGATGGGGATGCCGTAACCCTGAAGTTGCCAGTTGCCTGGCACCGAGATGGTCTCCCATGTGGCTGCATCGAAGTCGTCCCGGTAGAAGTCCTTTGGCGCAGCGGCAGGATTGGCAGCCCACTTGAATTTCCAGTTTCCGTTGAGCGACATAACGTGGGGAGAAGCCCCCGGATCACATTCCCGCGCGGTTTGCTCGTCGGCATAAGACACCATCGGGACGTGTCCTCGCTGCTTGTTGCATCCCACAATCTGCGGATTTTCCCAGTCGTTGATAGTCATGGATATTCTCTCCATAATTTGGTGGCAGCGACCGCTCTCTCTTGACATTAAGGGATCAGAAAACGAGGACCGAAAGAAGTGGCAGGTCGGGCATGCCGGCCAGCATAGCCATCCGGAAAATCGGCGGTGTCACCCTTCCCGCCAATACTGCTTAGTAGCGTCAAATACCGGCTGATAATCCCACTTGGGCAAACCCGTAATCTGCATGGCTTGCCGGATCACTTTGCGACGAGCCAAACTTGCGCGCACGCGCTGTTCAATGTTCGCCGGCTCAAACTTTTCCATCAGGAGAGCGTGCATGCTTGCTTTCAACCCAACATATTGCGGCTGCCCGGCCAGATTGTTCCACTCTTGCGGATCTTCTACCACATGGTAAAGTTGGGGGTCATAGCCGGTGACGTGGATGTACTTGTAATCGCCTTGCCTGACCATGAAACAGGTTGTGTTGACACCTTCGCAATGTAGTTCGGAGAAGGCGACACGGTCAGGCTCTTCGCTCTGCAGCAAGGACAGCGCGCTCCTTCCGTCGATGGGGGCGATCTCCTCGGCGGGGAATCCGATAAAATCGAGCAGGGTGGGCATCAGATCAACCAGCGAGACCGGCGAATGTACGCCGACGCCTTTGACGCCAAGGCTGGGATGGGACATGATCCAGGGAACCTGGGAGGAGTACTCATAGAAGGTGCGCTTTTGCACCATGCGCCGTTCGCCAAGCATATCGCCATGGTCGCTGATGAACACGACCAGGGTGTTCTCGTTGAGGCCGCAGTCCTCCAGCGTCTGTATTAACTCGCCTACCTTCTGATCGACATAGGTGATGAGCGCATAATAGGCTCGTCGCATGTTGTAAAGAGACTCTTTGTCTTCAAGATCAACCTGGTGCGTGCCATGGAAGGCGTTGAGCATCCGATCCATGGCATGCTCGCGCTCAGCCAGATCCTTGGGCCACGCCGGCAGGTCGATCTCTTTGCCCTCATACAGGTCCCAAAGTTCTTGTGTGGCGTGGAAAGGTTCGTGCGGGTGGCAATAGGAGACGCAAAGGAAGAAGGGGCGTTCGTCGCGGGGAGGCAGGGGTTTCTGCAAGGTGCCGGTGTACTGGCTGCGTTTGGAGCGAAGATATTCAAGCGCCCGGAAATGCACTTCTGCGTCGTAGTCGAGTTGCATGCTCCACTGGCGAACGCCAGCCGAAACGTAGTCGATGGCGATAGGTTGCTCGTGTAGGTCGGCATAGTCATCGAATGCCCCCGTCTCCGGTCGCTGGGGAAGCCAGGTTAAGTCGGCGGGGAAGACTTCGGTTGTCAGGCGTTTCTCAAAGCCATGAAGCTGGTCAGGGCCAACGAAATGCATCTTGCCGGAAAGCACCGTGTCGTAACCGGCAATGGAGAGATAGTGGCTGAGGGTAGGCACATCTGCCGCCAGCATGGAAGTGTTGTCGAAACAGTTGATATTGGAGGCATACTTGCCTGTGATTAACGACTGGCGGGTGGGTGAGCAGATGGGACAGGGCGAGTATGCGCTGTCGAATCTCACACCCTCGGCGGCCAATCGGTCCAGATTTGGGGTTTTGACGATGGGATGCCCATAGGTTCCCATCAGCCGAGCGACCATTTGATCGCAAACGATCATGAGAACATTTGTTGTTTCCATATTCATCCAATCCTTACCAGCAATCCTTACCAGCGATTTGATTCCCTGATGTGAATGATTTGAGCGTTCCAACGACCCGAGAGCTCCGAAGCCAGCTAGAGTACGGCAACCGCCACATTTTCCAGTTCCAGAATATGCATCCAGCGAGTTCGATCGGTTTGATATGAAGGATCAGCCATCATTTGCGTGCGAATAGGTCCGGGACTGAGAACGTTTATCTGTATCCCAGGCTCTTTCACCTCATCGGCCAATGCCTGACTAAAGGCACCAAGCCATGCCGGATCCTTGGCCAGCCTAACCCACACGGCATGGGAAATAGGCATGGCTACTCCGCTGACCACCGACCGATCATCCCTCCCGAGCCAGTCAAACTGTTCTGCTGTCAGCAAGGTATTGTGAGACAGCGTTTCCCAGTTCGGCAGGCTTAAATCCCCACGGTCCCAAATCCCCAGCATAAGCAACCCGCCCGTCGACTCCTACCAAATAAAGGCGTGCTGGTGCGGCCGCATAGGCGTTGTTCACCGCGTCATTCATGTCGTCGACAAGGGTGGGAATGCCGTAATGCAGGGCAGTCTCGCACTGTCCAGCTACCGCGCGGCGTTCTTCGATGGTTTTTGGGTCGTAGACATCCGTGGCGGCCCTGGAGCCGGATGCTTTCAGAAATAGGCCTGGCAATCCCTTTCCCAGCCACCAGCCATCGATCGGATGTGCCTCGCGAATATAGATGACCATGAACTGAACCTGATCGTGATAGACCTCGTACAGGTCATGAAGACTCACGGTCCCCTTGACGAAGGGCGGTCAGGTGAAGCTGCCAAAGACTAACACGACCGGCTTGTTACCCCGAAAATCGGATAGACGCACTGGGTTCTCGCCATCGACATCTCGCAACAAAAAGTCGGCAGCCGCGTCACCTGCCTTGGGGGCTTGTGCGTCGAGGTCTTTCATCTGCGCCAGCGCGTTGCGGCGGGTCTGGAGAAAATCAAACATTAAACATTAATGAACTCGCCCTTGAGCCTGGCGACTTTCACGTACTGGCCGTTCAGCTTACCCATGATCTTTGGCGATCACTGATCGGAAAACAGGGCAAACTTTTCTTCCAGGTTGACTTTTTCCATGGACCAGTTTTGTCCTCGAATGCTTCCGAAGATGGGGTTCACAGATGCCTCCGCTGAGTTGTCCATGAGGCAATCAACAAGGCCAAATTCGCCGTCGAAAAGTCAGGTTTCGTTCGAAAAGATTATACCTTCTGGCGCAAGGACCCGCAAGCGAAGCTGGATGAGTAGACCCGGCTCTGTCGAAAAGGACGGCGCCAATCGAAACATGGGATCAAGTGCGGAACAATATGATCTGCATCATTTGCCGAAACTGGATTTCGGTGGATAATACGAAGTGAGCATGCAAGGGTGCATGATGATTCCAGCCACTGGCACGCACACGCGCCCGGTGGTTTTTGCATGACAGCGATCGGAAACCATCGATTTTTCAAAGGAGAAAGTCACAATGACCATTTCGACGGCAGATCCGAAAGAGACCACTCTTACCACAAACACCAATGCGGAAAAAGACATGGACGCACTGGAAACCAATCCCTTTCTGATTGCACAGCACCAATTGGATGAGGCAGCCGAGATCCTGGAGGTGGATGACGCCACCCACCAGATGCTGCGTTGGCCAATGCGCGAGCTCCACTTCACTATCCCGGTGCGCATGGACGATGGAAACATTCAGGTATTCAAGGGCTTTCGCGTCCAATACAACGACGCCCGCGGTCCAGCCAAGGGCGGTTTGCGCTTTCATCCCCAGGAGACCGTGGACACAGTGAGGGCTCTGGCCGCCTGGATGACCTGGAAGACCGCCGTGGTGGATATCCCCCTGGGCGGTGGCAAAGGTGGCGTGATCTGCAATCCCAAGGAGATGTCCCAGGCGGAATTGGAGCGACTTAGCCGGGGCTACATGCGCCGAGTGGCCAGCTTCATCGGACCTGAGACAGATGTTCCAGCCCCTGATGTCTACACGACCCCCCAGATCATGGCCTGGATGCGCGATGAGTACGAAACCATCGTCCGGCGACAGGTGCCCGGCATTATCACCGGTAAGCCTATCGAGGTAGGTGGTTCCCTGGGGCGTGGAGATGCCACGGCGCGCGGCGGGATTTATACAGCTCGTGAGGCAGCCAAGGTGCTTGGTATTGAACTGGAGGGTGCCACAGCAGCCGTGCAGGGCTACGGAAATGCCGGTTCCTTCGGACATAAGCTCGGTGCAGAGTTGCTTGGCTTGAAGATTATCGCCGCGAGTGACTCTCGCGGTGGTGCCTACAACGAGGATGGCCTGGACTACGAAGAGCTATTGGCCTGGAAGCAGGAAACCGGCTCGGTTGTAAACTTCCCTGGCACCACCTTCATCAGCAACGAAGACCTTTTGGAGCTGGATGTGACCGTGCTCATGCCCTCTGCGCTGGAAAATGTGATTACCGGCAGCAATGCCAACAATATCAAGGCCAAGATCATTGTCGAATTGGCTAATGGGCCTACCACGCCTGAGGCTGATGCAATCCTGCACGAGAATGGGGTCTACGTCATCCCCGATTTTCTCTGCAACGCCGGTGGTGTTACAGTTAGCTATTTCGAGCAGGTTCAGAATGCCTATAACTTCTACTGGACCGAAGAGGATGTCCATGAGCGCCTTGATGCCAAGATGACCATGGCATTCCATGCCGTGCATGACATGGCTCAACGCAAGCAGGTCCACAACCGCCTGGCAGCCTATCTGGTCGCAGTGGACCGGGTCGCCCACGCCATGCGCCTGCGAGGTTGGGTGTAGCACTGTTCCTGAGACGAGTATTCAACTCCCGCCTGTCGCCGTGACGGGCGGGAGGTTACTAACTCCCACGAGAATCTCCATGACCATCATTACTCTGCAACTTTCCGGTATAGCTCACGGCGGCGAGGGCCTGGGTCGCCACGAGGGCAAGATCGTTTTCGTTCCCTACGCGATTCCTGGTGAGCGGGTACGCGTCGAGGTGCTTGAGGAAAAGGCCCGTTGGGCACGAGCCAGGCTTCTGGAGGTATTGGAGCCTTCGGCCGACCGCATCGAGGCGCCCTGTCCCTACTTTGGGCCAGGTAGGTGCGGTGGATGCCAATGGCAGCACATCACCTATGAACGCCAGTTGGCTCTAAAAAAGGAGATCGTAGTCGACCAGTTGAAGCGTCTCGGCCGCGTTGCTGATCCGCCCGTTGAAGATGTGGTCGCTCTGGCCGACGAGGATGGACTGCTGGCCTTTTTTTATCGCAATCATGTACAGCTCGCAGCAGATGAGGAGCAGCATTTTGGCTACATACGGGACGCTGAGGGGCGGAGCAGCTCCCGGGGTCGCAAGGGCCCGGCGGCAAAAGATGTGATTGCTGTCGACAGATGTTTGCTGCTGCATCCCCTTCTGGATGATCTGCATGGAGCACTGGAGCGGGGCTTACAGGCGCCGGCTGAACCTTTAAGCACGGGCGGCGAGGACGCAGCTGAAGCAGATGAAAAAGCTGAGCCGGTTGTTGTGCACCGTGTCGGTATGAGGACGGGTGTCAACACGGGCCAGCGTTTGATGGCCTTTGAGACGGCAGGTGATCAAGTTCCGGGGTTCGTGGTTGAGGACTTACCCGTGCATTGCGTAGTGCGCCACAAGGATGGCAGCATCTATCCCTTGATCGGCGACCCCTGGATCGAGGAAATCGTTGGAGGAGCTACGTTTCGCGTTTCCGCCGGCAGTTTCTTTCAGGTGAACACGGTCGGCGCCGAGGCGATGGTCCACCTGGCCAGCGAGATGTTGGCACCCCAGGGCCATGAAGTCCTGATTGACGGTTATTGTGGCGTAGGGTTGTTCGCGCTGACTCTGGCGCATCAGGTGAGCCAGGTCATCGCGATTGAACAGTCTGAGTCGGCCTGCGAGGATTTCGCCTGGAACGGCCACGATTTGGATAACGTGGCCCTTTTCGAAGGTTCAGTTGCGGAGGTGTTGGCTGCTCTCGATCAAACCCAGCATTGCGAAATCGCCATCATCGATCCTCCACGGAGTGGCACCGGGCGGGAGGTGATTGAGCACCTGCACAGGTTGGGGATACGCCGATTGCTCTACGTCTCCTGCGATCCGGCCACCCTGGCTCGGGATACGCTATTGCTGACAGACGCCGGCTATAAGCTGCGCCAGGTACAGCCGGTCGACATGTTTCCCCAGACCTATCATATTGAAAGTCTGGCGCTCTTTACCCGTTAGCCCCATGGATACGGCTGCCAATCTCTTTTCAGAACTCCAGCTTCGCGACCTGACGGTTCGTAACCGGCTCTGGATTTCCCCCATGTGCATGTACTCGGTGTTTGCCGAGAATGGCGTTGCCACGGAATGGCATCGGGTCCACTATGGCAGTCGGGCTGTGGGGGGAGCTGGTCTTGTCATCCTGGAGGCAACGGCGGTGGAACCACGCGGCCGGATCAGCGCGCGCGACCTGGGCCTCTGGAACGATGACCAGGCTGAAGCCCTCGCTGGTATCGCACACTTTCTGGCAGAAAACGGTGCGGTACCCGCCATCCAGCTGGCCCACGCCGGACGCAAGGCAGAGGTGCCCGGCGCTATTGGCCCCAGCCCGTTGCCCTTTTCAGCGGACGATCAGACGCCCCGGGCAATGGCCGAAGGGGAAATCGAGCAGGTCGTGAACGCCTTCCAGGAGGCTGCGTTGCGAGCTTATGAGGCTGGATTCCAGGTTGTAGAAATCCATTCTGCGCATGGCTATCTCTTGCACGAGTTCCTTTCACCGCTCAGTAACCAGCGCACCGATGCCTACGGGGGGTCGTTCGAAAATCGAATCCGCCTTCACCTGGAAGTGGTTCGGGCCGTACGCGCGGTATGGCCGACCCAACTCCCCCTCTTCGTACGCATTAGCGCCACCGATTGGGTTTTGGGTGGATGGGATATTGACCAGAGCGTTGAGCTGGCGAAGCGCCTGACCCTTGAAGGAGTCGATCTGGTGGACGTCTCCTCTGGTGGCCTCACACCCGCTCAACAGATCTCGAGCGGTCCTGGATACCAGGTGCCTTTCGCGGCCCGAATCAGAAGCGAGGCCGGCATTGCCACCAGCGCTGTAGGTTTGATCACCGACGCCAGCCAGGCTGACCGGATCGTGCGCGCCGGCAACGCCGATGCTGTTTTGATTGGCCGTCAATCTCTGCGTGATCCCTATTGGCCAATTCGGGCGGCAGCGCAGTTGGGGGTCCCGGAGAAGGTGATGCCCACTCAGTATCGCCGCGGCTGGTGATCGACCCTTTCCCGACAAAGAAACTGTTCTTCGTACATTCGCGCCCCGGGAGGGTAGGCAGGAATGACGCTGCTTATCACATGAGAGCTGATGGCATAAGGAGGTAATCATGAGACTGGGTTTTCTCATGATATTGATCATCGTGGCTACTCTGGCAATGGGCTGTGCCACGGCGCAGCCGGCGCCAGCGACGGATAGGTCCGATTTAGCGACACCCCAGGCAGTGCCCCTTGTTGGTGATGACGCACAGGACTCTGGAGAGGTGTCGCCGAAACCTGCGGTCGAAGAGGATAAACCGGCCATCGAAACGCTGCGCATCGAGGGGGCTGATGGGCTGCAACAGATCGCGACCTTTTATCCCGGCCAGGGGGATGGACCCCGACCGGCGCTGTTGTTGCTACACCAGTTGGGAAGCAATCGCGCTGTCTGGCAGTCCTTTGCAGGCGATCTCAGTGGCGCTGGGTACGCGGTCATGGCACTGGACATGCGCGGGCATGGCGAGACGGGCGGAGGCCGCGATTGGCAGCTGGCGCAAGATGATTTGATCAGTGCGCTGTCGGCCCTGAGGGACCGCGAAGATGTGGATGGCGATCACACGGCAATCGTTGGCGCCAGTATCGGGGCCAATATGGCGCTGGTCACCGGGGCTGTCGAACCGGGGGTCGATACCGTCGTCCTGCTCTCGCCCGGTCTCAATTTCCAGCGTGTTACCACCGACGATGTCATGCCTGACTTCGGTGAGCGCCCCGTGCTGATCGTTGCCAGCAAGGAGGATAGTGGTTCAGCAAGTGCCTCCGAGACCCTGCTTGATCTGGCATCGGATGACAGGTCCCGCCTGAAGATGTATGAAGGCGCGGGCCATGGCACGGCGATGTTTGGACCGCAACCTGAGCTGGGCAATCTGATCATCGGATGGCTGGATCAGACTATGGCGGGCGACACGCCTGAGTAGGGTTTCAAATGTCTATTGGATGCTGCATTTTATGGGAGTGAGTCCGCAGAACGGTAAGCTGTGGCGGCGAAAAAGTGGAACAGAATGCCAGAATGCCAGAGGGCCGGAATATCGGAACAGAATAGCCTATTGACGGCGCAAGTACTCAGGTCATTGCGACGCTACGCCACGCCAGCACGTCACGCCACGTCAGCAGACGGTGCGTGAGCTAGCAGGCGTACCGGGAGGTAGCAAGCGATGCGGCCTAGCAAGGCCACCGAGAGGTGTGAGCAAGTGATCCCGGTGTGAATCGTTGTGTGGTGACTGAGCATTTCAGACGTCTCCGAGGCAAGTGCGAACGGCACGGGCGGCATTGATCCACGGGTGATCGGGCGGCACCAGCTTGCGTTTGCCTGCAACCTCCTCCAGCGGCACCGGCGCACTGCCATCACCGCGTGCGGCAACCATGATGCCGTAAACGCTGTTTTCGATATAGCCTGCACAGGCAGTACCCAGCACGGTAGCCAGCAGGCGGTCGGCCGCCGAGGGGGTACCTCCCCGCTGAAGGTGGCCCAGGATGGTCAGCCTTGACTCAAGACCGGTTAATTCCTCCAACCGTTTGGCCAGTTGCATGGTGCTGTCGGTGTACTGTGCCTCGGTTTTCACCAGGTTAGCCTTTGCCTTGAGCTTTTCGTCCTTTTCTTCGGCCTGCTTGACCCTTTGCCTGGCTTCCTCGATGACTGCCGCGTTCTCTTGCGGCAAGGCGCCTTCTGCCACGGCCACGATGCTGAAGTGACTGCCCCTTCGACTGCGCCGGCGGACTGCCTCGGCCACGATTTCAATGTTGTAGGGTATCTCGGGGATCAGAATAACGTCGGCGCCGCCGGCGACTCCAGCCCCGAGCGCCAGCCAACCGGCGCGATGTCCCATTACCTCCACCACGATGATCCGGTGGTGGCTGTGAGCGGTGCTGTGCAGTCGATCGATCGCCTCAGTTGCGATGCCCAGCGCCGTGTCAAAGCCGAAGGTGACGTCGGTCATGGCAACATCATTGTCGATGGTTTTAGGCAAAGTTACCACGTTCAAGCCCTTGTCGAGAAGACGTTTGGCATTCTTCTGGGTACCGCCCCCTCCGAGGCAGATCAGCGCGTCGAGATGGTGGTTGTGGTAGTTGTCGACCATCACATCAGTCATATCCAACTGCTGATTGCCGATGGGCATACGGTGGGGCTTATCGCGGCTGGTTCCCAGAATCGTGCCGCCCACCGTCAAAATGCCGGAGAGTGAACTGCGATTCAGCCGCACGGTGCGATTCTCCATCAGGCCGCGGAAACCGTCGTGAAAGCCAATGACCTCCATGTCGTACTGGCTGATGGCTGCCTTTCCGATGCCGCGGATGGCCGCGTTGAGACCGGGGCTGTCGCCCCCTGCTGTCAGGATTCCGATATGTTTTGCCATGGTATTCTCCTCCTAATCTGGACAAGCCAGAGGAACGCTGAACTGCCTTGCCGGCACGGTAAAGCAGAAGCGGGCGCCCTTGCCTGCTTCGCTCTCGGCCCATATCTCTCCGCCGTGGGCCCCGACGATTCCTTTTGCGATGGCCAGGCCTAATCCGGAGCCGCCGGTGGCCCGGCTTCGGGATTTCTCACCGCGGTAAAAACGATCGAAGATGAAGGACAGGTCGTCCGGGCTGATGCCCGGCCCTGTGTCGGCCACCT